>NZ_JACARK010001607.1:0-381 GCF_013386655.1 Pseudomonas sp. K5002
CTGCGACCCCGGCTGCACCTGCTGCCAGCACCACAGCGCCAACCGCTCCGGCCAGCAGCACGCCTGCACCGGCAGCGCCAAGCGTCACCCCAACCAGCGCTTCCTAAGTGCCGGTAACCGCGGCGCGCAGCTGATGCAGCGCGTCGTGGTCAAGGTTGGCGGCTTCGGCCGCCAGTCCTTCAACCCATGCTTGATGATTCACCTCGGCCATCGGCCAACGCTGCGCCACACCTTCCAGGCGTGATAGCAGCAGCCTTTCTGCATCCAATTCCAAAGCCTTGACCCGCTCCCGTAACGCTCCCAGCTCAGCATCCTGCTGCGCCATGGCCCGCCATTGCGTGCGTACTTGCCGCAACGGCTCGACCACCTCCGCCTGCCACG
>NZ_JACARK010001608.1:0-377 GCF_013386655.1 Pseudomonas sp. K5002
GCGTCGCCCGTGCCCAATCGGCCCTGGCCGAGTCGCAAGTGGCGGTGGATGCCGCGCAACTCAACCTGGACCGCTCGGTGATCCGCAGCCCGGTGGACGGCTACATCAACGACCGTGCGCCGCGTAACCAGGAGTTCGTGACCGCCGGGCGCCCGGTGTTGTCGGTGGTGGACAGCAACTCCTTCCACATCGACGGCTACTTTGAAGAGACCAAGCTCGACGGCATTCACGTCGGCCAGAGCGTCGACATCCGCGTGATCGGCGACAACGCTCGCCTGCGCGGGCATGTGCAGAGCATCGTCGCCGGTATCGAAGACCGTGACCGCACCAGCGGCTCCAACCTGCTACCGAACGTCAACCCGGCGTTCAGCTGGGTG
>NZ_JACARK010001608.1:436-884 GCF_013386655.1 Pseudomonas sp. K5002
GCCTGGCCCAGCGGATTCCGGTGCGCATTGCGTTTGACGATGTGCCGGCAGACTTCCGCATGATTGCCGGGCGCACCGCCACCGTGTCGATCATCGACGACCAACCCAAGTCGGAGAACAAGCCATGAAACGGCTTTTAGCAACCGCCGGGCTGGGGTTGTTGCTGTCGGCCTGCCAAGTGGTGGGGCCCGATTACAAACTGCCGGACAAGGCGGCCGTGAACCGCGGTGACCTTCAGGGCCAGTTGGCCGGGGAGGGCAGCAATGTGGTGTCGGCGCCGGTACCGGCGGACTGGTGGAAGCTTTACCAGGACCCGCGCCTGGATAAGCTGGTGGAGCAGGCCATGGCCTCCAACACCGACCTGCGGGTGGCTGCGGCCAACTTGCAGCGCTCGCGCTATCAGGTGCAGCAAGCCGAATCGGCCGGCGGCTGGAGTGCCGGGGCCAAG
>NZ_JACARK010001609.1:0-740 GCF_013386655.1 Pseudomonas sp. K5002
GAGTGCCTGGCGCTGGTGGGCGAGTCCGGTTCCGGCAAGACCAGCCTGGCGCGGGCCGTTGCCGGGTTGGGGGAGAATGCCGAAGGCGAGCTGCGTTACGCGGGGCAACCGCTGCCGTTACAGGCACGGCAGCGCGAGGCGGGCTTGCGGCACCAGATTCAGTACATCTTCCAGAACCCGTACCGGGCATTGAATCCCCGGCAGACGGTGTACCAAACCTTGAGCGCACCGCTGGAGCACTTCTTTGCGGTTAAAGGCAGTGCCGCGCGTGAGCGGGTGGAGGCGGTGCTCAAGCGGGTGTCGCTGCCGGCTTCGGTGGGCGAGTTGTATCCCCATAGCCTGTCCGGCGGTGAGCGCCAGCGCGTGGCAATTGCCCGGGCATTGCTGTGCGAACCGAAGCTGCTGATCTGCGATGAAATCACCTCGGCGCTGGACGTCTCGGTGCAGGCGTCGATTCTGGATTTGCTGCGCCAGTTGCAGCGGGACGGGTTGACGTTGCTGTTCGTCACCCATGACCTGGGCGTGGTGCGGGCGATTGCCGACCGGGTGTTGGTGCTGAAGGTCGGGCGGGTGGTGGAGCAGGGCGCGGTGGATAGCGTGCTGGATCAGCCGCAGGCGGCGTATACGCAGACGTTGCTTGAGCATTCGCCATCGCTGGGCTGATTGGCACTGCTGCGCAGTGATCGCCGGCAAGCCGGCGCCTACGGTAAAAGGCGCACACCTGTAGGAGCCGGCTTGCC
>NZ_JACARK010001610.1:0-944 GCF_013386655.1 Pseudomonas sp. K5002
TTGCGCACGGATGCGCGCGAGCAACTCGGGTACGCCGAAGGGTTTGGTCAGGTAGTCATCGGCGCCGGCATCCAGGGCGGCGACTTTTTCCTCTTCGCGATCCCGTGCCGACAACACCAGGATCGGCACCGCCAGCCATCCCCGCAGCTCGCTGATCAGCTGTTTACCGTCGCCGTCCGGCAGGCCGAGGTCGACGATCACCAGGTCCGGCTGACGGCTGGAAGCGTGGATCAACGCGCGTTTGACGCTGTCGGCCTCGAACACCTGGAAGCCCTCATCCTGCAGGGCGATGCCGACAAAACGGCGGATGTTGGCCTCGTCTTCAACAATCAGAATGCGTGCAGTGCTCATAGGGCGTCCATTGGGGGCGGAGTACCCGCCGGTAAAGTTATGACGAAATGCATGCCGCACTCGCGGCCGGGTTTGGCTTCGATGCGCCCGCCGTGGGCTTCGACGATGCGTTTGGCCAGGGCCAGCCCCAAGCCGATTCCGGCGACCGAGGATTCCTGCTGGCCACGGGCAAACGGTTCGAACAGATTGGCCGGCGCGCTGCCCGGGCCGGTGTCGCTGACTTCCAGCAGGATGCTGTCGGAAACGGAACGGGCGGTGACGGTGATGACCGTGCCAGGCGGGGTGTATTTGGCGGCGTTGTCCAGCAGGTTGACCAGCACCCGTTCGATCAGCAGCGCGTCGACTTCCAACAGCGGCAACTGCGGGTCGAGGGTGGTGTGCAGCACATGCCGGGCCAGTGGTTCGCGTAATTGGCGCAGGGCGCTGCCGACAATTTCTTCCAGCAGATGCCATTGCCGGTTGAGTCGCACACCGCGCTCCTGCATGCGGGCCATGTCCAGCAGGTTTTCGATCAAGCGTTGCATCGAAGTCGCCTGCTCATGAATACCGTGCAGCAACGCGGTCAGCGGCCCCGGCGGCGCATGGGGCAGGGC
>NZ_JACARK010001611.1:0-510 GCF_013386655.1 Pseudomonas sp. K5002
CGGGCGATTGCCAGCAACCCCAAAGTGATTATCTGCGACGAGCCGGTGTCGGCGCTGGACGTGTCGGTGCAGGCCCAGGTCCTGGATCTGCTGGCCGACCTGCAAGCCTCGCTGGGCCTGGCCTACCTGTTTATCTCCCACGACCTGGGGGTGATTCGCCACGTCAGCGACGAAGTGTTGGTGATGCGCCACGGCCAGGTGGTGGAAAGCGCCAGCGTCGAGACGTTGTTTGAATCGCCCCAGCACGAATACACCCGGCGCCTGCTGGGCGCGGTGCCACGCCTGCCAGGCAGCGGCAAGCAGTTGGTGGTGCCGGCCCTGGAGCCGGAAAACCCCGGCTGGCTGTTTGATGAATCGCGCCTGTGGAAAATCGCCATCTAGACCTGAATCAAGGAAGTGCCATGAGCAAGTTGTCTGCTGTACCCACGCCGCCGGTTGTAACGGTGGCCGAACTGAACGCCCGCGCCGACCGCATCCTGCCGCAGATTGCCGCCGGCGCTGCGCAACGTG
>NZ_JACARK010001612.1:0-597 GCF_013386655.1 Pseudomonas sp. K5002
CCCGCCTGGGCGCCGACTGCCTGACGGCGCGCATGCAATTGCCCGCCGGCAAGGTGGCGGTGATCAACCACGCCAACCTGGATATCCCGCCGGTGGCCTTGCCGCCGCTGGACACGCTGCACCTGTTGTATTTCGGTTTTATCTACCGTGGCAAAGGCATCGAAGACCTGTTGCAGGCCCTGGCCGCCGCCTTCGAAAAAGCCCCCGAATTGCGTGACCGTGTGCGCCTGACCCTGGCCGGTGGCACTGCCGCCGAAATGGCGTTTGGCACAGGCGGCAATTACCTGGAGCAGTTGAACAGCCAGATTGCCGAACTCGGCCTGGCAGGCTCCATCGACTGGCGGCTGAATTTGCCGGCCAGCGAGATCCCGCAGACGATCCAGGCGCACCATGTGATGGTGCTGCCGTATCGCGAATCGAAAAAGCTCGGCCTGCTGGGCCGCCAGCGCGGCACCAGCGGTGCATTGTCCTGGGCTGCCGCCTGCGGGCGCGGCGCGATCACCTCCGATGCCCGGGCGTTTGCCGAGGAAGTCGCCAGCGGCAATGGCGCCATCTATCCACAAGGCGATGTAGCCGCCTTGAGCGAACAACTGCTGC
>NZ_JACARK010001613.1:0-1082 GCF_013386655.1 Pseudomonas sp. K5002
CGGTGGCTCGGCCAGCACCCGGCGCCGTTCGGCCAGGGGTTCGAGGGTTTCCATCAGCCAATGCTTGAGCCCGGCGCCCTGGCCGGGCCGGTAGCCCAGTTCACGTTGCTGCGCTTCGGACAGCGCGCGCAACAGGCATTCATACAGGGTATCCGGCCCATGCAGGCGCTGGCCCTGCTGATCGAACAGTTCGTAGCCCACGTCGTTCTGGCGCACCAGCACCCGGCGCCGGCGGGCATCGGCCGGCCCGGCTTCACAACGCAGCGTACCGCTGACCAGGCGATCGCGGATTTGCAGGTGCAGGTCGCCAAAGCCATCGCTGTAGCGCTTGAGGGTATTGAGCACCAGGCGCTCGGTACCTTCGGTGATCGCCCAGGGCGGGAAGAACCCCGCGTAGGCCTGGACACTGTGCTGGGCGAAGCTCAGTTCCCTGGCCTGATTGAGCAGGCGCAGCGGTACGTGGTGGTCCAGGGTTTGCCGTTCGGCCGGGGTTGTGCCGGCCAGCAGGGTGTCGGCCAGCGGCCGGTCCAGCGGGCTGACCTGCTCGCGCAAACGGCGTCCATGGGGATCGGCGCTGACCTGGCGGGCCTGATGGATGTAGTCGGCGATGTCACCGGTCTGGCGCGCCACCGAGTCCGCCAGTTGATCGCGCAAGGTTTGCACGCGCAGTGCTTGCGGCACGTCGCCGCCCAGCAGGTGCCTGATCGACGGCTCATCGAGAAACTCCAGCACTCGCGCCGGCAACTCGCCGGACATCACCTCGGCCAGGCTCAATTGCAGCGTGTCGGCCGACGATGCCTGCGGGTTGGCGTACTTGTGGGAGTCACCGCTCTTGTCCGAGCGCACGAACACTTCCAATGCCTTGGTTTGGGGCCAGCCCGGCAGCTCGGTGATGGTCTGTTCGAACCAGGCGGACGTCGCATCCAGCGGCAGCGGTGCGCCGGCGCGAATGGTGTGCACGGTCTGTGTGGCAGCGCGCTGGGCTTCATAGCGATTGAGGGTCGCTTCCAGCAGCGGCGGGGTCGGCCGGTTTTGCACGTAAAGGTTGCGCAGCACACCGTCGTCGGCACCGCTGATGCGTT
>NZ_JACARK010001614.1:0-458 GCF_013386655.1 Pseudomonas sp. K5002
TGGTGCTGTTCTTCCCCGCGCTGGGGGCCGGCACCCTGTTCGGCCAGCCCGTGGTCGGGCTGGTGGCACCGGCCGGGGTTTCGGTGGTGTTCGGGGCATTCATTTTCGGCATCGGCATGCAGCTGGGCGGCGGTTGTGCGTCCGGCACCCTGTTCACCGTGGGCGGCGGTAATGCGCGCATGCTGGTGACGCTGTTCTTCTTTATCTGTGGTTCGTTGATTGCCACCCACCACATCGAATGGTGGTTTGCCCTGCCCTCGTTCCCGGCGATCTCCATCGTCAAAAGCTTCGGTGTAATGCCGGCATTGCTCGCGAGCCTGGCCGTGTTCGGGGTCATCGCAGCAGTCACCGTGCGCCTGGAAAAAGGCCGTCACGGGCAACTCGAAGCCGGCGTGACCAGCGAACACCAGGGCCTGCGCCGCTTCCTGCGCGGGCCATGGCCATTGGTGTGGGGCGCA
>NZ_JACARK010001615.1:0-584 GCF_013386655.1 Pseudomonas sp. K5002
GCGCGCCCGGCGGCGGTGCTGGCGCAGGCGGCCAAAGGCTTCAAGGCGAGTATTTACCTGCACAAGCAAACCGAGAGCGCCAACGCCAAGTCGCTGGTACGGATCATGGCGTTGCAAACGGTGCAGGGTGACACCTTGCAAGTCAGCGCGGCCGGCGAGGATGCCGAAGCGGCGATCCAGGCGCTGGTGACCTTGCTGGCCGAAGGCTGCGGCGAAACCGTCGCGGCTCCTCAACCTGGCGCTGCACCCGTGGCGCCTGATTCATCGGCGACCTTGCTGCGCGGCGTGTGCGCCTCGCCCGGTTCGGCGTTTGGCCAGGTGGTGCAGGTCAAGGAGCCGGCACTGACGTTCGTAGAGACCGGCAAAGGTGAAGCGCTGGAACGTGCGGCCCTGACCCATGCCCTGAACAACGCCAATCAGGCGCTGCAAGCCCTGCAGGAAAAGGCCGTCGGCACTGCCCAGTCCGAGATCTTCCGCGCCCATCAGGAGTTGCTGGACGATCCGGCCCTGCTGGAACAAACCCGCGACCTGCTGGACCAGGGCAAGAGCGCGGCCTTCGCCTGGAACAGCGCCACCGAGGCCAC
>NZ_JACARK010000167.1:0-5427 GCF_013386655.1 Pseudomonas sp. K5002
ACAGCGCCCAGGCGCTGCAACAGGCTGGCGCCCGTTATGTAATGGTATGGATGCTGCCGGACCTGGGCCTGACACCTGCCGTCAATGGCACCCCGCTCCAAGGGGCCGTCAGCGCCCTGGCCGGCGCGTTCAACCAGACCCTGGTACAGCGCCTGTCGCAAATCGATGCGCAGATCATCCCGCTGAACATTCCGTTGCTGCTCAAGGAAACCTTTGCCGATCCCGGGCGTTTTGGTTTTGCCACCGACCAGAACCTCAATCAGACCTGCTTCAGCGGCACCACCTGCAGGAATCCGGTGTATGGCGTCGGCGGCACCAATCCGGACCCGACCAAGCTGATTTACAACGACACCGTGCACCCGACCGAGGCCGGCCAGGTACTGATCGCCGACTACGCGTATTCACTGCTGGCAGCGCCCTGGGAAATCACCCTGCTTCCGGAAATGGCCCAAGGCACCTTGCGCGCCCATCAGGATTCATTGCGCAACCAATGGCAAGCCGACTCTGGTAGCTGGCAGGCCGTGGGCCAATGGCGGGCGATCGTCGACGCTGGCGGCCAGCACCTGGACTTCGATGATCAGAACAGCTCGGCCAGCGGTGACGGCAGCGGCTATAACCTGAACATCGGTGGCAGCTACAGGCTCAATGACGAGTGGCGCGTGGGTGTGGCAGCAGGCTTCTATCGCCAGAGTCTTGAGGCCGGCGCCAGCGATTCGGACTACAAGCTCAACAGCTACCTGGGCACCGCGTTCGCCCAATATCAGGAAGATCACTGGTGGGCCGACGCCGCATTGACCGGCGGCAAACTGGACTTCGATAACCTCAAGCGCAAGTTCGCCCTGGGCATCAGCGAAGGCACCGAGAAAGGCGACACCGACGGCTGGCTATGGGCATTGAGCGCACGGGTTGGGTATGACATCGCCGAGCCGAACAGCGAGTGGCACTTCTCACCCTTTATCAGCGCTGACTATTCGCGGGTCGAGGTGAATGGTTATTCGGAGAAAGATGCCCGTTCCACCGCGCTGACGTTTGATGACCAACAGCGCGACTCCAAGCGTTTGGGAATCGGATTACAAGCCAACTACCGCTTCACCCCGCAAACCCTGGTGTTTGGCGAAGTGGCCCACGAGCACGAGTTTGAAAACGATACGCAGCGAGTGGGCATGTCCCTCAACAGCGTGCCGGGGATTGATTTCAAACTGGACGGCTACACGCCACGCAGCAATTCGGATCGCTTGAACCTGGGGATTACCCACAAGGTGACCAAGGACCTGGCGCTGAACGCGGCCTATAACGTGAGAAAGGATGACAACTTTACCCAGCAAGGGCTGAGTGTCGGGGTGAGTCTGGATTTCTGACTCGGACTTGAAACTGACAAATACCAAATGTGGGAGCGGGCTTGCTCGCGAAAGCGGTGCGACAGTCACCTTATATATCGACTGATACACCGCCTTCGCGAGCAAGCCCGCTCCCACATTTTTGATCTACGTCTGACTTCAGTCCTGCGGGGTCTGCTCAGCCAACGCCACCGCGCGGAACATCGCCCGGCGCTTGTTCAGCGTCTCTTCCCATTCCAGGGCCGGTACCGAGTCGGCCACGATCCCGCCGCCCGCCTGCACGTGCAGTTCGCCGTCCTTGATCACCGCCGTACGGATCGCGATCGCAGTGTCCATATTGCCGTTCCAGGCGAAATACCCCACCGCGCCGCCATACACACCACGCTTGACCGGCTCCAGTTCGTCGATGATTTCCATCGCGCGAATCTTCGGTGCGCCCGACAAGGTGCCCGCCGGCAGGATCGCCCGCAGTGCATCCATCGCCGTCAACCCGGCCTTCAGCTCGCCGGTGACGTTGGACACGATGTGCATCACGTTGGAGTAACGCTCGATCACCATCTTCTCGGTGAGTTTCACCGAACCGATTTCCGAGACACGCCCGGTGTCGTTGCGGCCCAGGTCGATCAGCATCAAGTGCTCGGCGATTTCCTTGTCGTCGCTCAACAGGTCCTGTTCCAGCGCCAGGTCCGCCTCTTCGGTCGCACCGCGAGGGCGGGTGCCGGCAATCGGGCGTACGGTGATCAGGTTGTCTTCCACACGCACCAGCACTTCCGGCGAACTGCCCACGACGTGGAAGTCGCCAAAGTTGAAGAAGTACATGTACGGCGTCGGGTTGAAACAGCGCAGCGCCCGGTACAAATCAATCGGCGCGGCCTTGAAGTCGATGGACATGCGTTGCGACGGCACCACCTGCATGCAGTCACCGGCAAGGATGTATTCCTTGATGGTATCGACCGCACGCTCGTAGTCATCCTGGGTAAAGCTGGAGCGGAACACCGGGTCAGCCGCCGGTGGACGGCTGAGGTCCAGGCCGCGACGCGGGGTGATCGGCTGGCGCAGTTTTTCCAGCAGCGCTTCCAGGCTAGCCTGGCCTTGCTCGAACGCATCGGCCTGGGAAGGATCCGCCAACACGATAGCGTGCATCTTGCCCGCGAGGTTGTCGAACACCACCACCGCGTCGGAAACCATCAGCAGAATGTCCGGCACACCCAACGGATCGGGGTTCGGGGATTTGCCCAGGCGTTTTTCCACGTAGCGCACGCAGTCGTAGCCGAAGTAACCCACCAGGCCGCCGTTGAAGCGCGGCAGGCCGGCGATGGTCGGCACGTTGTAGCGCGCCTTGAATTCCTCGACGAAGGCCAGCGGGTCTTCCACGTCATGGCTTTCGATCTCGACGCCGTCTAGGGTGATGCTCACATGGTGATCATGTACCCGCAGCACCGTGCGGCACGGCAGGCCGATGATCGAATAACGGCCCCATTTCTCACCGCCCTGCACCGACTCCAGCAGATAGGAGTTGGGCTCGTCGGCCAGTTTCAGGTAGATCGACAGCGGGGTGTCGAAGTCGGCCAGGGTTTCGCAGGCCATGGGGATACGGTTGTAGCCGGCAGCGGCCAAACGCAGGAATTCTTCGCGGATCATGAGGTGCCTCGTGGCTTGAGGGTCTAACGGTCAGGTGTGCAAACGTGCCGCAGCGCGGCGAGGATCGGTCAGGCGCGCCAACGCCAGCGGGCCAGGGCCTTGATGACTTTCATCCAGAGTTTGCGAGTGACCACCACGATGGGATTTCCAGAAGGGGATGGAACAGCGTCGGGCAACGTTATCTCAGCGCCCGTTCCCAAGCAACCGGGGATTAACAGGCGCAGGTCATCAATCACCAGCGCCGGGGATTCTTCGGCAATCGGCCGGCCATGGTTGTAGCCGTAACTCAAGGCCACGCACTTGACCCCCGCCGCTTTCGCCGCCAGCACATCACTGCGCGAATCGCCGACAAACAGCGATTGGGACGCCGGGATATTGGCCATTTTCATCACGAAGAACAGCGCGGCCGGGTCGGGCTTCTTCTGCGGCAAGGTATCGCCGCCGATGATCCAGCGGAAATACCGGCCGATCTTCATCTGGTCCAACAGCGGTGCGACGAAACGCTCCGGCTTGTTGGTGATCAGGGCCATTTCCACGCCCTGCTTGTGCAGCCATTTCAGGGTGTCGCGCACGCCGGGATAAACCACGGTCAGTTCGTGGCCGTTTTCGTAGGCCACGTTGAACAGCTCAAGCGCATGCTCGGCTTCCACATCATCGACACCCTCGGCCTCGATGTTGTTGGCCAAGGCCCGACGCACCAGCATCTGCGCGCCATTGCCGACCCACTCGCGCACCGACTCGATACCCGCCGGCTTCCGCCCCAGCTTGAGCAGCATCTGGTCCACCGCCGCGGCCAGGTCCGGCACTGAATCGATCAACGTACCGTCCAGATCGAACATCACCAGCCGTGGCAGTTTGCCGGGGAACAGTTGCTCAAAGCCACTCATGGACGCGCCAGCGCCAGTTCTGCACGCATCTTGGCGATCACTTCCTGATAGTCCGGGGCATTGAAGATTGCCGAACCGGCCACAAAGGTGTCAGCACCGGCCGCGGCGATTTCGCGGATGTTGTTGACGTTGACGCCACCGTCGATCTCCAGGCGGATATCACGGCCCGACGCATCGATCAGCGCCCGCGCTTCACGCAGCTTGTTAAGGGTGCCGGGGATAAACTTCTGCCCGCCGAACCCCGGGTTGACGCTCATCAGCAACACCATGTCGACTTTGTCCATCACGTACTCAAGCACGCTCAGCGGAGTGGCCGGGTTGAACACCAGGCCCGCCTTGCAACCGCCCTCGCGGATCAGTTGCAGGGTGCGGTCCACGTGCAACGTGGCTTCCGGGTGGAAGGTGATGTAGGTCGCGCCGGCTTCGATGAAGTCACCGACGATGCGGTCCACCGGGCTGACCATCAAGTGCGCATCGATAGGCGCGGTCACGCCGTATTTACGCAGGGCGGCGCAGACCATCGGACCAATGGTCAGGTTCGGCACATAGTGGTTGTCCATGACATCGAAGTGAACGAAGTCGGCACCGGCGGCCAACACCTTGTCCACTTCCTCGCCCAGGCGGGCGAAGTCGGCGGAGAGAATCGATGGAGCAATGACGAAGGGCTGCATGACGCACCTTTTTGAGCTAAATCACGATGGCGCGCATTGTATACCTCATGCTTTGCCGCGCGCACCGTGACCTCGCTCAATGGTTAATAAGCTGCCCGGTAGATTTTCTCGATATCAGCGGCGCTGAGCTTGCGCGGATTGTTGCGCATCAGCCGCTCGATCCCCGCCGCTTCTACCGCCATGGCCGGGATCGCATCTTCAGGCACACCGAAGCTGCGCAGGCCGGACGGAATCTCGACTGCGGCACACAGTCGCGTCATCGCATCGACGGCCTGGTCGGCGGCATCCACCGCACTCAAACCCGTGATATTCACGCCCATGGCCTCGGCAATCTCCTGCATGCGCTCCACACACGCCAGCTTGTTCCAGTGCATCACGTAGGGCAGCAGCAAGGCATTGCTTACGCCGTGGGCGATATTGAAACGCCCGCCCAACGGGTAGGCCAACGCATGCACCGCCCCCACGCCGGCATTCCCGAACGCCATCCCGGCCATCAGGCTGGCGGTGGCCATGTCGTCCCGGGCCTCAAGGTTGGCGGGGTTGGCGTAGGCCTTGGGCAACGCCTTGGCAATCAGTTGGATCGCCCCGATGGCCAGTGCATCGGTGATCGGCGAGGCATTCAGCGACAGGTAGGATTCGATGGCGTGCACCAATGCGTCCACCCCACTGGCGGCGGTGACGCTGCGCGGGCAAGTCAGGGTCATCTGCGGGCTGATCAGGGCCACATCCGGCAGCAGGTAATCACTGACGATGCCTTTTTTCAGTTGCGCGACCTTGTCCGACAGAATCGCCACGTTGGTCACCTCCGAACCGGTGCCGGCGGTGGTGGGAATCGCGATCAGCGGCGGGCCTTTGCGCGGCACCTGGTCCACGCCGAACAGGTCGGCCAGG
>NZ_JACARK010001616.1:0-622 GCF_013386655.1 Pseudomonas sp. K5002
GGCGTAATGGCGGGTGGCCGAGGTGACGGCGGCGTGGCCGAGCCAGATCGTAGAGTCGTGCCAGCCGGGTTGTGTCGGGCCGGCCTTGAGTGCGTTGCGAAACAGCGTCCATTGCACGCCGTAGGCATTGCCCTCGGCATCCTTCAGGTTGGCGGTGAGGTACCACCATTCGATGCGATAGCCGTCATGGGGGCCATGGTCCTGGGGAAAGCTGAAGACCTTGCCGGGCACCACCTGGGCAAAGTCCGCGGCCTGGCTGCCCAGTCCGGCGAAGCTTTCTTCAGGTGCAGGTGGTTTGTCGCAGGCGCCCAGCAGCAGGAACGTCGCCCATAGCAGGCACTTAATCTTCATTGGCAAAGGTCCTCAGCAAATCCGCCGGGCGACTGCGGTACAGCTGCCACAACGGCCAGGCCGAAGCCAGCAAGGTGGCCAGCATCGCCAGACCCAGCAGTTGCGCCAGTTGCCCCGGGAACACCTGCAACGGCAGGCGCCAGCCGAAGGCCTGGACGTTGATCACCACGTCCAGGCACCACGCCAGCAGCAAGCCAAGCGGCAACGCCAGCACCAGGGTCAGCACCGCCAGCAGCCAGGTCTGGCCGAGGTTGAGCAGCATCAATTGGCG
>NZ_JACARK010001617.1:0-1036 GCF_013386655.1 Pseudomonas sp. K5002
CCGTGGACCCGCTGGCGCGCATGCTGCTGCACAGCGAGTCGTTCCGCCTGATGACCCGTACAGTACGCCAAGCCGCCGAGCGCCTGTGCCAAGGGCGCCTGGTGCTGGTGCATGAAGGTGGTTACAGCGAAGCCTATGTGCCGTTTTGCGGGCTGGCGGCGCTGGAGGAGTTGGCCGGCGTGCGCACGGCGGTGGAAGACCCGATGCTGGAGTTTGTCCAGTTGCAGCAGCCCAAGGACGTACTGCTGGGGTTTCAGCGCCAGTGGATCGACCGACTGGCGCAGGGCTTTGAGGCTTAGACCGCCAGGGCGGCCACACGCCAAACCCGGGCAATGTCCGAGGCGCGCTCGCGCAACAGGCGCGGTGCGTCGCTGCAGGCCTGTTCCAGGGTAGTCGGGCCGGACGGCAAGGCGAACGCGGCATCCACACCGTGGGCGTACATTTGCTCGTAGCCATCCCCCAGGGTGCCGGCGATCACGATCACCGGCACGTTGTGCTGCCTGGCGATCCGCGCCACGCCAAACGGGGTCTTGCCGCGCAGGGTCTGGGCATCAAACCTGCCTTCGCCGGTGATCACCAGGTCGGCGCCACGCACGGCTTGCTCAAGCCCAACAAGCTCTGCGACCACTTCAACACCCGCGCGAAACTGCGCGCCAAGGAACGCCTTGGCGGCGAAACCCAAGCCACCGGCGGCGCCGCTGCCGGGTTCGTCGCGTACGTCTTTGGGCAATACCCTGGCGCAGTGATCGGCAAAATGGCCGAGGGCCGCATCCAGTTGCTCGACTTGCTGGGGAGTGGCGCCCTTTTGCGGGCCAAAAATCGCCGAGGCCCCGTGAGGACCGCATAAAGGGTTGTTCACGTCGGCGGCGATTTCGAAGCGCACTTCGTTCAGGCGGGGGTCCAGTTGCTCAAGGCTGATGCGCGACAGCTTGCCCAGCGCCAGGCCGCCAAGGGGCAGCGCTGCTCCCTCGGCATCAAACAACTGCACACCCAGGGCTAGCATCGCCCCGGCGCCGCCGTCGTTGGTGGCGCTGCC
>NZ_JACARK010001618.1:0-164 GCF_013386655.1 Pseudomonas sp. K5002
CCTGGCCATGGGCATGCTCAGCGAAGTGGTGGCCGATGACCAGACCATCCCCCGCGCCCTGGAACTGGCCGCGCAGATCGCCGCCTTGCCGCCACTGGCGGTGGAACAGATCAAGGAAGTAATGCTGGCCGGCGCCGACCTGCCGCTGGAAAGCGCGCTGGTGT
>NZ_JACARK010001618.1:209-1412 GCF_013386655.1 Pseudomonas sp. K5002
GCCTTTCAACTGCTGTTCGATTCGGCAGACCAGAAGGAGGGCGCCGCGGCGTTCTTCGAAAAACGCACCGCGAACTACCTGGGGGAATGACAATGGCTGATTCAATCAAGATCATGGGCCTGGTAGGCACCGGCGTGATGGGCGCCGGGATTGCACAGATTGCCGCTCAGGCGGGCGTGTTGGTGCGCTTGTTCGATGCCCGCGACGGTGCGGCGCAAACCGCTCGGGATAACCTCGGCGCCACGCTCTCGAAGCTGGCCGCCAAGGGCAAGATCACCCAGGCAGCGGTGGACGCTGCGCTTGCGAACCTGCAAGTTGCCACCACCATTGAGGCGTTGCGCGATTGCAACCTGGTGGTGGAAGCCATCGTTGAAAACCTCGACGCCAAGCGCGGCCTGTTGCAGCAGCTGGAAGGTGTGGTCAGCGCGGCGTGCATCCTCGCCACCAACACCTCGTCGCTGTCGGTCACGGCCATCGCCACCGGCTGCCAACACCCTGGACGGGTAGCCGGGCTGCACTTTTTCAACCCGGTACCGTTGATGCGCGTCGTCGAAGTAATCGACGGCCTGGCCACCGCACCGAAGGTCGGCGATGACCTGCTGGCCTTCGTTGCCCGTACCGGCCATCGCGGCGTGCGCGCCAAGGACACCCCGGGTTTCATCGTCAACCACGCCGGCCGTGCGTACGGCACCGAAGCCTTGAAGATGCTCGATGAAGGCATTGCCGAGCGCGGCGACATCGACCGTATCCTGCGTGAAGGCGCAGGCTTTCGCATGGGGCCGCTGGAACTGCTGGACCTCACCGGGCTCGACGTTTCCCACCCGGTGATGGAGTCGATCTACAACCAGTTCTATCAGGACCCGCGCTACAAACCATCGCCCCTGACCCGCCAGATGCTGGTGGGCGGACGCTTCGGGCGCAAGAGCGGGCAGGGCTTCTACCGCTATGAAAATGGCCAGGTGGTGGACGGCCCGCAGCCGCAGCCGGTGCCTTCCATCAAGCAATTCCCGCCGGTATGGATCGCCACCGAAAACGCCGAAGACTACGAGCGCCTCAGCGCCCTGGTGATCGAGTTGGGCGCACACCTTGAAAGCGCGGCGCAGCCTTCGCCTGAAGCGTTGTGCCTGCTGGCGCCCTACGGTCTCGACGCCACCTCGGCCAGCGAGCGCTTCCACACTGACCCGGCACGCACCCTGTGCATCG
>NZ_JACARK010001619.1:0-362 GCF_013386655.1 Pseudomonas sp. K5002
GGTCAACTGCGCCGGCATTTCCCGCCTGGAACCCGCCGCGGCCATCAGCGCCGAAGCCTTCGACCAGGTGATGAACGTCAACGCCCGCGCCGCGGCCCAGGTCGCCAGCCGTATCGCTGCGGCGATGATTGAAGCGAAGATTCCCGGCAGCATCGTCAACGTCTCAAGCCAAGCCTCACTCGTGGCGCTGGACGATCACCTCGGCTACTGCGCCTCCAAGGCCGCACTGGACGCCATCACCCGCGTGCAATGCGCGGAATGGGGCCGCTTCGGGATTCGCGTCAACAGCGTCAACCCCACCGTCACCCTCACGCCCATGGCACAGATGGCCTGGTCGGCGCCCGCCAAACGTGATCCGGCAT
>NZ_JACARK010001620.1:0-329 GCF_013386655.1 Pseudomonas sp. K5002
GGCACCGGCAGTGATCGCGCCGCCGATGCCGATGGTGGCGAGGATCAACACGGGCTTGAACGCATTGGGCAGGATGTGCCGCAGCACCACCGCCAGCTGCGATTGGCCGAGGGTGACGGCGGATTCGACGTAGCCGGCATTACGTACGCTGAGGGTTTGCGCCCGCACCAGGCGCGCATAACGCGGCACGCCAGCGATGCCTATCGCGAGAATCAGATTGGCCGTGCCCTGACCGAAAAACGTGATGATCACCAGCGCCAGCAACAGGTCGGGAAACGACAGCAACACGTCGATACCGCGCATCAAGGCGCCGTCCAGCCAACGCGGAC
>NZ_JACARK010001621.1:0-578 GCF_013386655.1 Pseudomonas sp. K5002
GGCCGCTGAGCAGTTTTCGGCGGCCGCACTGAAGAGGGCACGGGCATGATTCGCGCGCTGTTACGCAGCCTGCAACCCCGTGAAGCCGGCTTGTTGCGGCGTGCGCTGATGGCGATGGCGTTGAGTGCGTTGGCCCAGGGCGCAGCGTTGGCGTTGTTGCCGATGGCCTTTGCCCAGTGGTTCGGCAACACCACGCCTTGGGCCTGGGCCATCGGTTTCACCGGCATGGCCTTGTTGTGCCTCTGGCTGCGCCGGTATGCCCAGCTGGCGGGCTATCGCGCCGGTGCCGAAGCAGCCCAGGCGTTGAACCGACGCATTGGTGACAAGCTGGTGCAACTGCCGCTGGAATGGTTTGTGGAGCGGCGCAGCGCTGAACTGAATCGCCTGGTGACTCACACCGTGCTGCAAATCATGAGCACCCCGGCGCACCTTTTGCAGCCAATGGCCAATGCGCTGTTGACGCCTTTGGCACTCCTGCTGGCGCTGTTTTTCTACGACCGCTCCATGGCGTTGGCGGCACTGGCCGCGTTGCCGTTGCTGGTGCTGGTGTACCACTGGGGCGTGCGCTGGGGCGGGCA
>NZ_JACARK010001622.1:0-354 GCF_013386655.1 Pseudomonas sp. K5002
ACGCGCCAGCAGGGTCGGCAGGTCCAGCAAACCATCTTCCACCAATGTCATTGCCAGCGGCAGCAACAGCTCGACGCTGCTGATGCCTGGCTCCGTCGCGCCGAACGGCGCCAGCTTGGCATCCCGCTCGTGGGGCTGGTGATGGCTGGAAATCGCCGAAACCACCCCGGACTTCACCGCCGCCCGCAAACCGTCACGGTCAGCGCGGGTACGCAGTGGCGGCTGCACGTGATACAGGCTGGAGAAGTCGATCAGCGCCTCATCCGTCAGAATCAGCTGATACAGCGCCACATCCGCCGTCACCGGCAATCCGCGGGCTTGGGCCTGAGCGATCAGGGCCACGCCGCGAGCGCT
>NZ_JACARK010001623.1:0-319 GCF_013386655.1 Pseudomonas sp. K5002
CAACAAGACAAGCACCTGCCGCCCCTGATGACCGTCGACAGCGGCGCCGGCCTGGACCTGGCGCGCTACTTCGCCCCCGGTACGCCGTGCCAGGTTCACCTCGAGGATTCCAGCGTGCTGGACCTGAGCCTGGACGATAACGCGGTGTTGCCCGGCTCGATTCCGGTCGGCTACCAACAAGTGCATATTGCCGACCAGCATTTCACCCTGGCCGTGGCACCGACGCATTGCTACACCGTTGCAGAAGCGGTCGACACCCAGACCGCCCGCGCCTGGGGCCTGAGCGCCCAGCTGTATTCCCTGCGCCGCAGCGGCGACG
>NZ_JACARK010001624.1:0-850 GCF_013386655.1 Pseudomonas sp. K5002
ATGCCCGCGCCGGCGAACTGCGTGTGCTGTTCTTCGCCCTGCTGGTGGCCGTGGCCGCCAGCACCGCCATCGGTTACTTCGGTGCCCGCCTGAACGGCGCGATGATGTTGCGCGCCACCGAGTTCCTGGCGGCCGACCTGGTGCTGGAAGGCAGTTCACCCGCCCGCACCGAGCAAATCCAGAGTGGCACCGAGCTGGGCCTGCAGCACGCCAGGGTGGTGGAATTCTCCAGCGTGATTGCCACTGACGCCGGCATCCAGCTGTCCAGCATCAAGGCGGTCAACGAGGCGTATCCGTTGCGCGGCGAGCTGAAGAGCGCCGCCGAACCCTTCGCCGAAGAAACTGCCGGAGGTGGCCCCAAACCCGGTGAAGCCTGGGTGGAAGCACGGCTGTTGACGGCACTGAACCTGAAAATCGGCGACAGCATCGACGTCGGCATGAAGACCCTGCGCCTTTCCCGCGTGCTGACCTATGAGCCGGATCGCGCCGGCAACTTCTATAGCCTGACGCCCAGGGTGATGATCAACCTGGCCGACCTTGACGCCACCGGCGTGGTGCAGCCCGGCAGTCGCGTGAGTTATCGCGACCTGTGGCGAGCGCCACAAGGCGGCACCGTGCTGCAAACCTATCGCGACCTGGTCAAGCCCGGCCTGGCTGCCAACCAGCGGCTGCAGGATGCGCGCGACGGCAACCAGCAGATCGGCGGCGCGCTGGGCAAGGCCGAACGTTACTTGAACATGGCCAGCCTGGTGGCGGTGCTGCTCTCCGGCGTGGCCGTGGCGCTCTCGGCCAATCGCTTCGCCAGCCGACGCTTTGATGCCAGCGCCCTGCTGCGCTGCCTCGGGTTGTC
>NZ_JACARK010000168.1:0-6228 GCF_013386655.1 Pseudomonas sp. K5002
GGTCGCCGTCGTGGAAGCAATAGTCGCCGATCTTGAACAGGCCGCCCTGGGCACCCAGCAGCACCGCGTTCTGCGGCAGTTTCAACGGGCTGCCGGCGGCGACCTTTTCCAGCATCTCCACCGGGTAGCGCTTGCCGTAGAAATGCCCGGGAATGTCCAGGGCAATCAGGTCGACGTAGCGCACATCGGGATGGTTCTGGCGAAAGGTCCGGACTTCGGCCAAAAGCGTGGAAGCATGGCTTTTCACGGGTGTTGCTCCTAGTTGTAGACCCACAGCACGCGGGCTGGCAGGTCGGTCAGGTTGCCGTAGCGGCAGTGGGCAAAACTGGCCAGGTGGAAGCTGTCGCCGGGGCCCAGGGTGACCGAGTCCGGCTCGCCCTCGACCCACAGCGTCAACTCGCCCTCCAGCACGTAACCGGCCTGTTCGGCACGGTCGCTCATGGTTTGTTCGCCGCTGTTGGCACCGGGGGCCAGCAGGCTGTCGAGGATCGAGAACGCGCCGTGCATGCTCGGCGACACCAGGATGTCGGTGATGCCATTGGCGTAATACACCGTGCGCCGTTCGTTGGGGCGGGTGACCCAGTCCACCGCCTTGGGTTTGGACAGGCTGTAGAAATAGGTGGTGGGCACACCGAGGGCGTGGCTGATGGCCGTGAGGTCGGCCACTGTCGGGCGCGACAGGCCGCGTTCAACCTGGGACAGGAAACCCACGGAACGCTCGATCTTTTGCGCCAGTTGCGCCAGGGTGAGCTTCTTGTGCTTGCGCAGGTCGTGGATCAGGATCGCCAGGGCGTCGAGTTCTTCTTGCTTGTCCATGGGCGCTTCGTGAAATTCTTATCAGGAAATTTCATGAAAAATTACAGGATTAATTTCACGAGGGCAATGGGTATGGAGTTGGCAGAGCATTTACGCCGCCTGGAACAGGAGCTGCACCAATGCACCACCCGTACAGATGCGGCGCGGTTGTCGGTGCTGCTGGCGGATGACTTCGTCGAATTTGGTGCCAGTGGCAATGTATGGGGCAGCAAGGCCGAGGTGATCGAAGGGCTGCAGGATGAGGTGTTTTCAGTCCGTAGCATCAGTGACTTTGCAATGAAGGTGCTGGCCGAAGGCGTGGCGTTGGTGACGTATCGCTGCCAGCGCGCGGCGACGGATGCAAATGCGGCGGGGGAGTCGTTGCGCAGTTCGGTGTGGCGCGAAAGCGGCGGGCAGTGGCAGATGGTGTTTCATCAGGGCACGCCAACACGTCAGCGTGCACCTGTGTAAGCGCCGGCAGGTCAGGCCGTACGCTTGGCCTCGAACCCCGACAGGCTGACATCATCACGATGCCCGAGCAGCTCGGCCACCACCGAGGTCGGCGACTTGTGCTTGTAGGTGTTGTAGTTGTTGACCGAGTCGTGGAAGAGCTGGCGGGTGAACGCGACACGGCTTTCCAGGCTGGCGATTTCTGCGCTGGGTGACGAGGCATTTTGCGCCGCCGCCAATTGTTGTTCGGCCTCCTTGAATTGGCCGAAGGCTTTTTTGCAGCGATCGAGCAGGGCCACCAGTTCCCTGTAGGTGCCGAACACGTAGAGCGCGAGCAAGGTGACAACGGTCACGAAAATGATGATGACGTGGGTACCAGTCATTGGAATTCCTGAGCGGCTGGAAAAAAGAACCAATCTTATCTGATTAATCGCCGGCCCGGTCGCTGGCCGCCCATCCATCTGCCGCTTCCATCACGGCGCTGAATGATTCCACGCCGCTGCGGTCGGAATCTTTACGCGTCATTCATTGAAGGAAGTGCCCATGAAGTCCAAATCCCTTGTTGCCTGCCTGCTGGTTGCCGCGAGCCTGTCCGCCGCGAGTCTCACCGTCCAGGCCGCGGATACCCCGCAAAAAACCGTGCAGCCTTCGAATATCAATACCCGCGACCTCAAGACGGGAGACCGTGCGCCAGACATTCTGATGCGTAAGGAGTCGGCCATTGCCGACTGGAAGAAACGTGGCCTGAAGCAGCCGGAAGAAGACAGCCAGTGGGCCCGTGTAAACGACAAGTACGTGTTGCTCAAAACCACCAACGGTACGATTCTCGACATCACCCCCGTTAAAAAATAAAGCGTTCGGCGGGATGGGTGATCACGCTTCATCCCGCTGGATTTGATTTTTGCATAAATGCATAAATCAGCATTTATTTCGTCTCATCTTGCGTTAAGGTACATCCGCTTGCGGGCTGCAATGGCCCCATTACCTTGACCAGAAATGAGAGCAGGATGCTTGCCACAATAAGAAATTACCCGCGTACCGTGAACCTGTTGTTGTCGGCCACGCTGATCCTCACCCTGGCCAAAGCCATCACCTTTCCGTACCTGGTGATCTACCTCACCAACCACTTTGCCCTCGACATCAGCCAGGTCGGCCTGGTGATCGGCAGCTCGCTGATCGTCGGCTCGCTGCTGAGTGTCTACGGCGGTTTCCTGGTAGACCGCATCAACAGCTACAGGCTATTGCTCAGCTTGAGTGTGGTGTTTGCCCTGGGGTTTATCGGCACGGTGCTGGCCCGGGAAATCTGGTCGTTCTACAGTTGCCTGATCCTGATCAACCTGGCGTACGCGGTGATCGACATCGCGATCAAGTCCGGGTTTGCCAGCCTGTTGCCGGAAGATGAGCGCAGCGAAGCGTTTTCCATCAAGTACACCCTGACCAATATCGGCTATGCCGTAGGGCCGTTTTTTGGCGCGATGGTGGCCAAGCTCGATATCAGCTTGCCGTTTATCCTGTCGGCGGTCCTGGGCTTCGGTTTTTTCCTGCTGTACTGGCGTTGGGGCGACCGCACGCTGGCCACGGTAGACACCACGCAAAAGCCGGTGTCGTTCCTCGCGGTGGGGCGTGTATTGCTGCGGGATCACCGACTGGTGTGCTTCACCGTCGGCGGCCTGCTCAGTGCCGTGGTGTTCGGCCAGTTCACCGCGTACCTGTCGCAGTACCTGGTGACCACCACTACCGCCG
The DNA here is from genome assembly GCF_013386655.1 of Pseudomonas sp. K5002. NCBI lineage: Bacteria > Pseudomonadati > Pseudomonadota > Gammaproteobacteria > Pseudomonadales > Pseudomonadaceae > Pseudomonas > Pseudomonas sp. K5002. Next base: position 2,989 of record NZ_JACARK010000168.1, read on the forward strand.
AATACACCTACACCATCATCAGCGCGGTACTCACCACCAACGCGGTGTTGGTGATTGCCCTGCAATACGCGATTGGCCGGCGCATTTCCCACCGCTACCTGAGCCAGTGGCTGATCTTCGGCCTGGGCATGTTCATGCTGGGGGTGATTGGCTTTGCCCTGGCGAGCAACGTGTGGTGGTGGATCCTGGCGATGGCGATTTTCACCGTGGGCGAAATCGTGGTGTTTCCGGCCGAGTACATGTTCATCGACCGCATCGCCCCGGACAACCTGCGGGGCATGTACTACGGGGCGCAAAACCTCTCCAACCTCGGCGCTGCGTTGGGGCCGGTGCTGTGCGGGCTGGTGCTGGCCAACCTGCCGGTCCACTACATGTTCTACATGTTGGCAGCGTTCATTGTCGGGGGAGGGGTGTTCTATTTTATCGGGGCGTCGTTGAAAGCCCGCGACATACTGTAGGAGCACGCTTGCTCGTGAAGGTCGTTAACGATAACGCGAACGCGCCACGCCTGAATGAACGCGGTGCCTGGGCGTTTTTCGCGAGCAAGCCCGCTCCTACAAAGGGCGCAGCGGCAGGTCATCCAGCCTGAGTTTACCGACGGTGTTGCTCTGCAATTCGTACCGCAACTCGTCGACCATCTTTTCCACTTCCTGCGGGGTCTGCAGCTTGTTGACGCTGATCCCGGTGACCACCAAATCCACCCGGCCGCTTTCGGCGTCGAAGACCTTGAGCGTCAACGACGCGTCACGGCACAGGGTGAATTCGCAGGTCAGGGGCGACAGGGCCTCTTCGATGCAGTTGCGCAGTTGGGAGAGCGTAAACATCAGGGTTCTCCTCAGCGACGACGCAGCAACAGGCCCAGCAGCAGGCCGACACCGGCGACGATCGCAACCGTTGCCAGGGGTTTTTGCTTGGCGAAATCGCCGACGGTGTCCAGCGCGTCACCGTAGGTTTGCTGCAACTGGCCAGCGGCCTGGCGAGCTACACCCTCGGCCTGGAGACGTTCGTCACCGGTCAGATCACCCAGAAAACCTTGAGCCTTGCCGGCCACTTTTTCGACGGCGCCTTTGACTTGTTCGCTTTTCATGATGGATTCCTTAAAGGGCATGACATCTCAACGGCACAGGACCCTAAGCCCTATGCCCACCCTTCAAGGTTAAGCAGTGCACCCCCGCGCAATAAGGCGAATTTGCACCGGTCGCACTAGTGCATTTGCACTCTATTTCGGCTTTTTAACCCGCAACTCACCGGCAAACAGCCCGCGCTCACGGGCCCACACGATGGCTGCACTACGGCTATGCACCCCCAGTTTGGAGTACACCGTGGCCACATGGTTACGCACGGTGTTGGGTGCCAGTTTCAGGCGCGAAGCGATTTCCTTGTCGGCCAGGCCTTCGCAAATCAACCCCAGTACGTCGCGCTCGCGGGCGGTCAGGTCGGTAAAGGAAATGTTCGGTACATTGGGGCTGTTGACGCTCTTGGCGTTGGCCAGTTTTTCAATCAGCGTCTGGCTGAACCATGAGGCGTCCTGCATCACTTCCTCGATCGCGGCCACCAGTTCCAGCTCGGAGCGCTTGCGTTCGGTGATGTTCATCAGCACCAGCAGGTAGCAGGGCACATCCTGGATACTGACGGTGTCGGCAGACAGCACACAGTCGATCAGCTCATTGCCTTTCTTGCGGATCTTCAGGTCGAGGCCGTCGAGGTTGCCGGCTTTTTCCAGGGTGGTGAACAGTTGCGTGCAGGCCTGGGGGCTGTCGATAAAGTCGATGTCTTCGATGGATTTGCCGATCAGTTCTTCACTGGTATAGCCGGTGATGGTCATGAAGGCTTCGTTGATATCCACCACCTGGCGGTTGGCGGCGTTGCACACCAGGGTCGGCACCGGCGTCAGGCGGAACGACTTGGCGAAGCGTTCCTCACTCTGACGCAGGGCGGTTTCGGCCTTGCGGCGAGGCTCCAGGTCGGTGAAGGAAAACAGCATGCAGTCTTCCTCATTCATGTCCAGCGGCTGGCCGGCCACGATCACCAGTTTGCTGCCGCCTTCGGGCAGTTTCAGTTCGGCTTGCATCTGTGGAATGGTCGCGCCTTCGCCCAGGCGCTTGACGGCCAGGTCCTTGTTTTCGGCCTGTTCCAGCACGTCCAGTTCATACACCGAGTGGCCGATCACCTGGTCGCGGTTGTAGCCGGTCATCTCCAGGAAGCCCTGGTTGACCTTGATGTAGCGCAGGTCGCTCAGGCGGCAAATCACCGCCGGCGCCGGGTTGGCATTGAAGGTCTTTTCGAAGCGCTGTTCGGCGCTGGCCCATTCGGTGGCGTCGCTCAGGATCAACACCAGCAATTCCGGCTCGCCCGACGCGTCGTCGAGCACCAGGCTGCGCAGGCGATGCACCCAGACTTTTTCCTCGTCGCCGGTGGGGGTGACTTCCACCACCACATCGCTGAACTCTTCACCGTCTGCCACCCGGCTCAGAGGATAATTCTCCAGCACCAACGGGTGGTTGTTGCGATACCGCAAGGCAAAGCGCGCGGCGTATTCCTTGGTGTTGGCACCCAGGTCTTCGACTTTATCCACGCCATGCATCAGCAGCGCGGCTTCATTGGCCCAGAGTATGGTCTGGTCGGCCTCGGCGAGGATCACCCCATCGGACAAGCCGGAGATGATCTGCTGCAGTTGGCGGCGGTTGGTTTCTTTGGCGAGGACGGCCTGGCTCATGGTTTCTCCTGGGGTAAGTCGCATGGGAAGTACGACACCTGAGGCTCAGGATAGTGCAGAGAAAGTGCCCGGCGCGGGGTGCGAATGCACCAGTGCGCCTAGTGCAATTGTGTCGAGACCGCAGGGCAGGTGCCTCGCCAAACTGGCCACCTACCCACTGTTCAAAGGATTTAACATGACCACTGTCTATGAAACCAACCGTTCGCTGTTTCGTGTGTCCTGGGGCTCGGTATTGGCCGGTAGTGCAATTGCCCTGGTGACCTATCTGGTATTGAGCGTACTTGGCACCGCGATTGGCGCCAGCGCGGTAGACCCGATGGCCGCGGGTAACCCGCTGAGCGGTTTCGGCACCGGTGCCGGGATCTGGCTGTTTGTCTCGACGCTGCTGGCAATCGGTACCGGTGCATTCGTGGCCGGGCGCACCGCGCCGGATCGCGGCGGCCTGCACGGCGTGCTGAGCTGGACCATCACCACCTTGCTCACCACCTGGCTGCTGGCCGCGCTGGCCACCAGCGTTGTGGGAG
>NZ_JACARK010001625.1:0-336 GCF_013386655.1 Pseudomonas sp. K5002
CCTGCGCCTGGCCCTGAGCGACCGTCAGCAATTGAGTACGCGCCTGGTGGGCCACTCCCCGCAAATGCTGCGCCTGCGCGAGCAGATTGGCGCGCTGGCGGCGACCAAGGCTGATGTGCTGATCCTCGGTGAAACCGGTGCCGGCAAGGAAGTGGTAGCGCGTGCGCTGCACGATCTGTCGAACCGCCGCAGCGGCCCGTTTGTGGCGATCAACGCCGGCGCCCTGGCCGAGTCGGTGGTGGAAAGCGAGTTGTTCGGGCATGAGCCCGGGGCCTTTACCGGCGCCCAGAAGCGGCGCATCGGCAAATTCGAATTCGCCAACGGCGGCACGCTGTT
>NZ_JACARK010001626.1:0-330 GCF_013386655.1 Pseudomonas sp. K5002
TGCAGGTCAAGCTGCTGCGGCTGTTGCAGGAGCGTGTGGTGGAGCGTCTGGGGGGCAACCAGCTGATCCCGCTGGATATCCGCATCATCGCCGCCACCAAGGAAGACCTGCGCCAGTCCGCCGACCAGGGGCGCTTCCGGGCCGACTTGTATTACCGCCTCAACGTTGCGCCGCTGCGCATTCCACCGCTGCGCGAACGGGGTGAGGATGCGTTGATGCTGTTCCAGCACTTTGCCGACGAAGCCAGCACACGCCACGGGCTACCGATGAAAGAGCTGCAACCGGGCCAGCGCGCGCTGTTGTTGCGTCACAGCTGGCCGGGCAATGTGC
>NZ_JACARK010001627.1:0-417 GCF_013386655.1 Pseudomonas sp. K5002
GAGCGCCGCGCCCAGCGCATCACCGGCGAAGTCGACGCCGCCGCCTTCCTGCAACGCTGGACCCAAGCCCGGGAAGCCCTTTGATGCTGACACTGACCATCGGCACCTTCGCCATCGCCCTGAATCACTTGCTGCTGATCACGGCGTTGATCCTCGCCACCCTGGTGGGCTGGCGGGTGGCCAAGCGCGGCGGCGAGAACCCCGAGTCGGTGCTGTTCACCCTGTTTCTGCTGGGTATGCTCGCCGCACGCGTCAGCTTCGTATTGATGTACTGGTCGTACTACCAGAATGACCCGCTGCAAATCGTCGACCTGCGCGACGGCGGTTTTCTCGCCTGGCCCGGCGTGATCGTGCTGATCATCGGCGCGCTGATCTACGGCTGGCGCCGCCCGCTGCTGCGCAAGCCACTGAGCGCCG
>NZ_JACARK010001628.1:0-523 GCF_013386655.1 Pseudomonas sp. K5002
ACCCTGCGCAGCTGGTGCGACCACGACGGCCAAAGCCAGGCCTGCGCCGATGCCCTGGGGATCCACCGCAACAGCCTGCGCTACCGCATGGAACGCATCGCCGAGCTGAGCGGCGTCGACGCGCTGACCCTCGACGGCATGCTCGCGTTGTACCTCGGCGTGCAGCTATTGCCGCAAGCTTTGTCCAAATGAACAACAAACCCCAGCCACTCTTGTGCAATGGACCGGCGTTATTGCCGGTGCCAACTGGCAGCATGGGCGTTATAAAAACCGGAGAAAGCCCATGAAAATCATCATCGCCCCCGACTCGTTCAAGGACAGCCTGAGTGCTGAAGGCGTGGCGAATGCCATTGCCGAGGGGTTGGCCAGCGTGTGGCCCGACGCCGAGCTGATCAAGTGCCCAATGGCGGACGGTGGTGAGGGCACGGTGGAATCGGTACTCGCCGCCTGCCAGGGCGAGCTGCGCACCAGCCGTGTGCAAGGGCCATTGGGCGGCAGTGTCGACGCGCATTGGGGCTGGTTG
>NZ_JACARK010001629.1:0-362 GCF_013386655.1 Pseudomonas sp. K5002
GGCGGCGGACCCGGCCCGTAGCCTGTTCCTGTGCGATGTGCGTACCGCTGAAGAATTTGCCGCCGGCAGTTTGCCGGGGGCGCAACACACGCCGGGCGGGCAATTGATCCAGTCCACCGACCTGTACATCGGCGTGCGTCAGGCACGGGTGGTGCTGCTGGACAGTGATGGTGTGCGTGCGCCGATTGTCGCCAGTTGGCTGCGGCAGTTGGGGCATGAGGCGTATGTGCTGGAGGGTGGCGTCCACAGTGGATTGGCGCTGGAGGTCAAGGAGGCCGTGCCCTTTGACGCGCTGCCGCTGATCTCGGTGCAGGCGCTGGCCGATGCGCTGAAGGACGGCACCGTGGACCTGGTGGACCTGC
>NZ_JACARK010001630.1:0-482 GCF_013386655.1 Pseudomonas sp. K5002
GACGAACACCAGGTCCCGCAGGTCGACCCACACGTCATTGTTGATCAATTGCCCGCCGTCACGGTTGGCGGGCGCGTCGCGCTGTTCGTTGCCTTGCACGTTGATCTTGATGTTGTTGGCTTCCATCGCCACCTTGACGCCAATCGCGCCGGCCACGTCGATCATCGCGCCGTCACGCACCAGGCTGCGCTGGCCGGCACTGACCGCCACCTGGCCGCCGGTGGCCAGGGTGATCGAGCCTTTGCGCAAATCCACAGTGCCGCCGCTGACGATCTCGATCCGCGACTGGTCGGTGCGGTCGGCCACCGCGCTGAGGTTGTTGAACTGGCCGGTGATCAGGTTGGCAGGCAAGCCGTCGAGCTTGATCAGGCCGTTGTCCTTCTGGCTGTTGAGGGCGGTGCTGCCGCTGGCGTCCAGCAGGATCGCCGTGGTACTGCCCTCGCCCAGGGTCACGCTGGCGCTGGTGTCGCTGGCGGCGTTGA
>NZ_JACARK010001631.1:0-453 GCF_013386655.1 Pseudomonas sp. K5002
GGTCAAGGTGCGCGGGTTTCGCGTCGAGCTCGACGAGATCCAGGCCCAGTTGGCGAGCCTGTCGGGCGTGGCCCAGGCGGCGGTGGAATGCCTGCCTAAAGGTGAGCTGGGCCAGCAACTGTTTGCGTTCCTGACCTTGGCGCCAGGGCATTCGCTGACAGTGGCGCAACTGCATGGCCAGGCGCAGGACCGCCTGCCGGATTACATGCTGCCGAACCTGCGTATCGTTGAAGCGTTGCCGTTGATGGGCAATGGCAAGCTCGACCGCAAGACCTTGCAGCAATGGGCAGACAAGGTCCTCGACAGCGTGGGCGGCGCCCTGCCGCGCACGCCATTGGAGGCATTGCTGGCCGAAGTCTGGGCGCAGGTGTTGGGCCTGGAGCGGGTGGGGATCGAGGATGACTTCTTCGCCCTGGGCGGGCACTCGCTGGCGGCGGTGAGCCTGGCGAGCCG
>NZ_JACARK010001632.1:0-528 GCF_013386655.1 Pseudomonas sp. K5002
GCCTGGAACAGATGCGCCGCTCCGGCGATGACTGGCTGCTGACCCTGGCCGATGGCCGCACCTTGCGCGCGCCACTGGTGGTCGCGGCGGACGGTGCCAACTCGGCAGTACGTCGCCTGACCGGCACCGCTACCCGTGAGTGGGATTATTTGCACAACGCCATCGTCACCAGTGTGCGCAGCAGCCAGGTGCATCAAAAGACGGCCTGGCAGCGTTTTACCGACAATGGCCCGCTGGCATTCCTGCCGCTGGTGCGGGACGGGCAGGAAGACTGGTGTTCGATCGTCTGGTCGACCACCCCGAGTGAGTCCGAGCGCTTGATGGCGCTGGATGATGAAAGCTTCTGCCGTGAACTGGAAAATGCCTTCGAAGGCCGCCTGGGCAGCGTGATAAGCGCCGATCCACGGCTGTGCGTGCCGTTGCGTCAGCGCCACGCCAAACGTTACGTGGCAGAAGGCCTGGCATTGATTGGCGACGCGGCCCACGTCATTCATCCGCTGGCGGGGCAGGGCGTGAACCTGGGCTTCC
>NZ_JACARK010001633.1:0-703 GCF_013386655.1 Pseudomonas sp. K5002
AGCGGATTGTGCGGCCTCGGCACTGCCCTTGGCCGCCTCCGCGCGGCTCTGTGCAATGGCAGCGACGCCTGTCGCACCGACGGCTACGCTTTGCGCCTGGTCAGCCATGGTTTTCCCAGCCAGGGCAACACTCTGGGCTGCCACCGCCGCGCGATCAACGTCATCCAACTGACCCTTGTTCACCGCATCAGCCTGTGCGCTACCGGAAGCCAACCGGGCGATGCGGGCCGGCTCGCTGGCTGAACCGCGGCCTGCGTTGTAGACCCCGTCGATACCACTCCACTGCAACGTGTCATCGCGCAGGCCCTGGATGTTATCCACCAGCGCGTCTAGCTCAGTGGCCTGGGTACGCACGGCATCGTTGAGCGTGGAGAGATTGCCCGCCACCGCGTGCAGCGCCTCACCTGCATTGTCGTGGCTGGTTGCAGGCTGAGCACTGCCAGCGGCTGCGATCAGGGGGATGTTATAGCCAGGTGCCGTGGGCTGGCCTTCAGCGTCCACGGTAGCGCCACCTCCGAGCAGCCGAGTGATGGTCTCGCGACCCACGCCCGCAGCGGCTTTTACCGCCGAGTCCAGGCGCTCGACCACCGTTTGCCCGCCGTCCAGGCCGCCGAGCTGAATCGCAGCCACATCAGCGGTGGACCGGGCGGCGTTGGCAGTGCCCTGGGCATTATCGGCCGTTCGCTGAGCGACCGACGCGACG
>NZ_JACARK010001634.1:0-285 GCF_013386655.1 Pseudomonas sp. K5002
TCCTGTTCATCACCCACGACTTCCAGGAAGCCCTGAAGCTGGGCACACGCATCGCGATCATGGCCGACGGCCAAGTGGTGCGCGAGGGCACGCCCCAGGAAATCGTGATGGACCCGGGCAGCGATTACGTCGCGGCGTTCACCCGGGAGGTGGACCGTTCGCGGCTGTTCGATGCGCGCTCGATCATGGAAAAAGCCCACACGCTGCTGGTGCAGGGTGACACCCGGGTGGTGGGCAATGACGGCACGGCTGCATTCGTACTGAACACCAGCGGCAAGGCGGTCG
>NZ_JACARK010000169.1:0-5608 GCF_013386655.1 Pseudomonas sp. K5002
GCCAGCTTGATGGCCGCTTCGCAGGCTTCGGCGCCGCTGTTGAGCAGGTAGGCCTGGTCGCTGCCGGTGCGATGGCACAGGCGGTCGGCGAGGTTCAGTTGAACGCGGTTGTGCAGGCTGTTACCGGGATTGATCAGCGATTGGGCCTGATCGGCCAGCGCCTTGGTCACTGCCTGTGGGCTATGGCCCAGGCTGTTGGCGCCGCCACCCTGGCTGAAGTCGAGATAGGCGCGGTCTTCGCTGTCCCACAGCCAGGAGCCCTGGCCGCGTACAAACACCTGGGGCGGGCGGGCCACGCTGGGCATCAGGCAATCGCTGGAAAGATCGTCTCGCAGAGCCGGGGTCTTCGCCTCGAGGATCAGATCATCCAGGCTGGGGGCGGGGCGACGCAGGTTGAACAGGTTCATGGATGAACCTCTTTGGCAATCGCACCTTGGTCGGTATTACCGATAAACCCATGGCGGAGGTTTTTTGCCTTGCCTATGCAAACACCGTCAACATAAACACTACTCATCTTGCTTTCCGGCCCTGTAAGCCCTGTGAATAGGCGCTAGACTAGGCGCCTTGGGGGCACTCGGCCATTTCGATTTTCCAGCATTTTCGATAAGCATTACTTATGGATTTCAAGCAACTGCGTTATTTCGTCGCGGTGTACGAAGAAGGCCATGTGGGGCGGGCAGCGGAGCGCCTGTCGATCTCCCAGCCAGCTTTGTCGCAGCAGATTCGCCAGCTCGAGCAAAACCTTGATGTGAGCCTGTTCGAACGCAGCAGCAAGCGCCTGCTGCCGACCCTCGCCGCCCACACTTTGTATAACCACGCCCTGCCCTTGCTCGACGGTATGCAGCACGCGGTGGAAGCACTGCGCAACTTCAAGGGCCAGGCACTGCGCACCTTGGCGATCGGCGTGCTGCAAACCGTGCACACCAGCCTGGTGCCGCAGATGCTCGAACGGGTGCGCAAGGCCCAGCCGCATCTGGTCGTACAGATCTACGAGCTGACCGGGATGGAAATCGAACGCCGGCTGCTCAACGGCTCGCTGGATATCGGCATCAGCTACCTGCCGCCACGCCAGCCGGGGCTGCACGGCGTGCTGCTGTATGAAGATGAACTGAAGGTGGTCATCCCGGCTGATCACCCGCTGCGGGAATTCAAGAAAGTCTCCCTGAAGCAAGCCGCCGAGTTACCCATGTTGCTGCTTGGGGAAGAGTTTCAGGTGCGCCAGATATGGCAAGGTCAATTGGCCAACCTGGGCCGACGCCCGCAAGTGCAGGCCGAGTTGAATACGATGGCGGGGATTCTCGACAGCCTGCCCCACACCAAGCTGGCGACGGTGCTTCCCGGACGCTCCCAGGATGAACACAACAGCAAGGCGTTGCTGTGGAAACCCTTGAGCGAACCACGGGTGCCGTTGAAAGTGGGGTTGGTGTGCCGGGATGTGCAGCGCCAGCAGGCGACGCTGGAATTGTTGCGCACGCTGCTGGAAGACGTGATGAACGCGCCCGCCTGACTTTTTCGCAGGCAAAAGAAAACCCCGCCGAAGCGGGGCTTTGCAGACTGTTTCCCTGACATCCATTTCACTCCGCCTTCCTGGCAGAATCCTACGTGTCCGTGTTGTTGCTTTGCGCTTCCTGCGCGACGTCCATGTGAAGTAGATTATCCGTGGATCCAATTTGGCGATAGAGGACGAATAGCAGCACGTCATGTAAGAGAATGCTTACACGCCCTCCAAGTCCTTAGAACAGTGCTTCATCCAGCAAGAACAGCGATTCGCTACCGGCTTTTACCGAGGCGCTGAGGGACGCGATCCGCGGCAGCAAGCGCGCAAAGTAGAAACGCGCGGTGCCCAGCTTGCTCGCGTAGAAGTCTTCCTGAGCCTCTTTACCCAGAGCCGCCTTGGCCATCAGGGCCCACATGTAGGCATAAGCCATGTAGCCGAACGCGTGCAGGTATTCCACGGATGCCGCGCCGATTTCATTCGGGTTGGATTTGGCGCGGTCCAGCAGCCAGGCGGTCAGTTCGTCCAGGTCATCCACGGCCGCGTTCAGCGGTTTGGTGAATTCGGCCAGTTCGGCGCCGGCAGTGGCGGTGAAATGGCGGATCTCATCAGCGAACAGCTTGTAGAACGCCCCGCCGCTGCCGACGATCTTGCGTCCCACCAGGTCCAGGGCCTGAATGCCGTTGGTGCCTTCGTAGATCTGGGTGATGCGCACATCACGCACCAGTTGCTCCTGGCCCCATTCGCGAATGTAGCCGTGGCCGCCGAAAACCTGCTGGCCGTGCACGGTGGTTTCCAGGCCCAGGTCGGTCAGGAACGCCTTGGCAACCGGGGTCAGCAGAGCAACCAGATCGTCCGCGCGTTTGCGGACGGTGGCGTCTTCGCTGAACTTGGCGGTGTCGAGCTGCATCGCCACATAGGTGGAGAACGCACGGCCACCTTCGTTCGAGGCTTTCATGGTCAGCAGCATGCGCCGCACGTCCGGGTGGACGATGATTGGGTCAGCGACCTTGTCCTTGGCTTTCGGACCGGTTGGCGAACGGCTTTGCAGGCGGTCGCGCGCATATTCGATAGCGTTCTGATAAGAGCGCTCACCGGAGGCCAGGCCCTGGATGCCCACACCCAGGCGCTCGTAGTTCATCATGGTGAACATCGCGGCCAGGCCACGGTTAGGCTCGCCCACGAGGTAGCCCACGGCTTCGTCGAAGTTCATCACGCAGGTCGCAGACGCCTGGATGCCCATCTTGTGTTCGATGGAGCCGCAGGTCACCGGATTGCGCGCCCCCAGGCTGCCGTCGGCATTGACCATGAACTTGGGCACCAGGAACAGCGAAATACCCTTGGGACCCGCCGGTGCGTCCGGCAGCTTGGCCAGCACCAGGTGGATGATGTTCTCGGTGAGGTCGTGCTCGCCACCGGTGATGAAGATCTTGGTGCCGCTGACCTTGTAGGAACCGTCTGCCTGAGGCTCGGCCTTGGTCCGAATTATCCCAAGGTCAGTGCCGGCATGAGGTTCGGTCAGGCACATGGAACCGGCCCACACGCCGGAGTACATATTCGGCAGATAAGTGGCCTTGAGCTCTTCACTGGCGTGGGTGTTGATCGACACGCAGGCGCCGGAGGTCAGCATCGGGTAGAGGCCGAAGGCCAGGCCCGAGGAGTTGATCATCTCTTCTACCTGGGCCGACACTGCCTTGGGCATGCCCATGCCGCCGTACGCCGGGTCGCCGCCAACACCTACCCAACCGCCTTCAGCGTAGGTTTTGTAGGCGTCCTTGAAGCCAGCCGGGGTGAAGACCGCGCCATTCTCCCAGCGGCAGCCTTCTTCGTCGCCGCCGCGGCTGAGCGGGGCGACGGTCTTGGAGGTGACTTTGCCGGCTTCTTCGAGGATTGCCTCAACGGTCTCGGCGTCGACGGTTTCTGCCAGCGCGGGCAGTTGGGCCCAGAGTTTGGCGACCTCGAAAACTTCGTTGAGGACGAAGCGCATATCGCGCAGCGGCGCTTTGTAGTCAGCCATGGCAAACCTCGTGAGAACTTTAACGTTATTCGGGTGGGGTCGGTTTTACAGACCCCGAGTGTAACCGAACAACTTTTGTGACACATAGGGTCTGCTTGTGACCAACAAGTATTTTACGGTCACTAAAGCGCAAACAGCTCCGCCGGCAGACTCATCAGGCACTCACTGCCCGCCTCCACCGCCGCCCGGTGCGCGGCCGTGCGCGGTAGCAGGCGCTTGAAGTAGAACTCGCAGGTCGCCAGCTTGCCTCGGGCGTAATCGGCATCACCGCTACCGCTGTCCAACTGCTCCTGCGCCACCAGCGCCATGCGCAGCCACAAGTAGGCAAGGATGATGTAGCCGCTGTACATCAGGTAATCCAGGGCTGCGGCGCCGACTTCATCCGGGTTTTTCATGGCTGCCATGCCTACCTTGACCGTCAGCTCACCCCACTGCTGATTCAACTGGTTGAGCTGAGCCACATGGGCCTTGAGTTGCGGATGTTCGGCGTTGGCCGCGCAAAACTTGTGGACGATTTTGGTAAAGCCGCGCAGCAGCTTGCCCTGGCTGCCGAGTACCTTGCGCCCGAGCAAATCCAGGGCCTGGATGCCGTTGGTCCCTTCATAGATCGGCGCAATCCGGCAATCGCGAACCAGTTGCTCCATGCCCCATTCACGAATGAAGCCATGGCCACCGAACACCTGCATGCCGTGGTTGGTCACCTCCAGCCCGGTTTCGGTCATGAACGCCTTGCAGATCGGCGTAAGGAAGGCCAACAGGTCTTCGGCTTCCTGGCGTTGCCCCTCGTCGCCACTCAGGTGTGCGGTATCGAGCAACTGTGCCGAGAAGTAGGTCAATGCGCGGTTGCCTTCATTGAAGGCTTTCATGGTCAGCAACATGCGCCGCACATCCGGGTGGACGATGATCGGATCAGCGGCTTTTTCGGGTGCCTTGGCGCCGGTCAGCGAGCGCATCTGCAAGCGGTCGTTGGCGTACTTGATCGCACCCTGGAAGCTCGCTTCCCCCAGGCAAAGGCCCTGCATGCCGGTGCCCAGGCGCGCATGGTTCATCATGGTGAACATGCAGTTGAGGCCCTTGTTCGCCTCACCGATCAGGAAACCCCGGGCGCCATCGAAGTTCAGCACACAGGTGGCCGACGCCTTGATGCCCATCTTGTGCTCGATGGAGCCGCAACTCATCGTGTTGCGCTCGCCCGAGTCGGCATGGAACTTGGGCACGATAAACAGCGAGATTCCCTTGGTGCCGGCCGGCGCATCCGGCAGCTTGGCCAGCACCAGGTGGATGATGTTGTCACTCATGTCATGCTCGCCGGCCGAGATGAAAATCTTGCTGCCGGTGACTGCATAACTGCCGTCGGCCTGCGGTACGGCGCGGGTCTTGATCAGGCCAAGGTCGGTGCCGCAATGGGCTTCAGTCAGGCACATGGTGCCGGTCCACTGGCCCGCGGTGAGTTTGCTCAGGTAGGTGTTTTTCTGCTCTTCAGTGCCGTGGGCACGGATCGCCGACATCGCACCGTGGGTCAGACCAGGGTACATGCCCCAGGACGTATTGCTGGAGGAGATCATCTCCGCGAGCACCAGGCCCAGGGACATTGGCAAGCCCTGCCCGCCGTAGGCCGGGTCAGCCGCCAAACCGTGCCAGCCGCCTTCCACGTACTGCGCGAAGGCTTCCTTGAAGCCCTTGGGCGTGGTCACCACACCGTTGTCGAAATGGCAGCCTTCTTCATCGCCGGAGCGGTTCAACGGCGCCAGGACGTTTTCGCAGAACTTCGCACCTTCCTCGAGGATCGCGCCGACCATGTCCGGGCTGGCATCGCTTGCACCCAGCGCGGCGTAGTGGCCGTGGAAGTCAAAGACGTGATCAATCAGAAAGCGCATGTCGCGCAGGGGAGCTTTATAGTCAGGCATGGCAATGTCTCCGGCAGCAGATGCCTTCAACCTACTGCCCCACGGCCCACCGGACAATCACTGTAGGGCCGCTGAATACACCACCATCACTCAACCGGCAGCGCTGTCCATGCGGACCGCGCCGCGGCGGGTCTGCCCCGCAGCGACCACGCAGTTACGCCCCGCGCCCTTGGCGTTGTACAGCGCCTG
>NZ_JACARK010001635.1:0-310 GCF_013386655.1 Pseudomonas sp. K5002
CGTGGGAGGCCAGTGCGCCCATGCGCACGCCTTCCACCGACGGGTCGCCCACCACGACTTTTTTCAGGCGGTCCCGCAGGCGGGTGGCGACGGCGTCGATATGTTTGGCCGGCACGATGGCGCGGCGAATGGCGGTGCATTTCTGCCCGGCCTTGGTGGTCATTTCCCGGGCGACTTCCTTGATGAACAGCTCGAACTCTTCGTCGTCCGGGCTTACGTCCGGGGCGAGGATCGCGCAGTTCAGCGAGTCGGCCTCGGCGTTGAACGGCACCGAGTTGCGGATCAGGTTCGGGTTGACCCGCAGCTTGGC
>NZ_JACARK010001636.1:0-742 GCF_013386655.1 Pseudomonas sp. K5002
GATGGGCACCAGGTACGGCTTCTTGCCGTTGCTGCGCAGGCGGTCGGCGAGGGCGTTGAGCTGGTCGTCGACGTTGTCCAGGTTCTCCACCAACTCGACCTTGGCGTCGAACAGCTCCAGCAACAGGCGGTTGCCGTTGGCCAGGTAGTTGGGGTCTTCGGTGCCCGTCGGGTTTTCCAGCAGGGCAACGCAGCCCAGGCCCAGCTTGGCGGCCAGTGCGGCGGTTTGGCGTACATGGTTGGACTGGATCGCGCCGGCGGTCACCAGGGTGTCGGCACCCTGGGCCAGCGCATCGGCGGCAAGGTATTCGAGTTTGCGCAGCTTGTTGCCGCCCATCGCCAGCGGCGTGGTGTCGTCGCGTTTGACGTAGACGTCACGCCCCAGCCAGGCCGACAGCCGCTCGAGTTTTTCCAGGGCGGTGGCGCCGCCCAGCAGTTCCAGACGGTTAAAGCGGTCGAGCTGTTGTTTGATCATGGCTACGCACGGGTGGTCAGAGATGCTGGGACTATAGGCAGGCACTTTTGCGTCGGCAACCGCCAATCGCTTATGTCGACGGGTTATTAGCATTGCACTATTGGTTCTTAAGGACGCTCAGGTTCCTTGCCGTAAAGTGATGGGCATTTCGTCAGGAGTGAAGACCGTGAGTGAGCGTTCCAGTCATTGGCAATTACAGACCATCGTCAGCCAGCTGCGCAGCGCCCGGGACCAGTGGCGCACCCGCAACGGCCGGGTCAGCGGCGAG
>NZ_JACARK010001637.1:0-342 GCF_013386655.1 Pseudomonas sp. K5002
CGCAGCGTGCGCGATGCACTGGCCATCGACGACCTGCTCAATGGTCGCGAGCAGCGCCCGCCCCGCAGCCTCAATGGCCAGCGGTTCTGGGTCGAGCAAAGTGTGCTGGAAGACGCCCGGGTTGAACCTGCGGTGCGCGACAACCTGCAACGTTGTGTGGACCGATTGAAGGCAGACGGCGCACTGATTGAGGTACGCCCCTCGAGGACCTTCCAGGCCACCCTCGACCTGATCCAGCACCAGGGCTGGCTCGGCGCCTTCGAAGCCTTCGCCCTCCACGAAGCCCTGCTCGACAGCCCTGATGCCGAGCAACTCGACCCCCGCGTTCGCCGTCGCCTTGAA
>NZ_JACARK010001638.1:0-385 GCF_013386655.1 Pseudomonas sp. K5002
CTGCGCAGCCTGCAGCCCGGCGATGTGCTGATGCTCGAACCCGGCAGCGGCTGGCTGCTGGACCTTGAGGGCCGCCTGCAAGCCCGCTGCCAGCGCGACGGCTCGTCGCTGCAGGTGCAGGAACCTCTGAACACGCCCCTTTTGGACATGGAGAACACAATGACTGACGTCGATGCCGCCGCGGCCCTGGACGATTTGCCCCTCAAGCTGGTGTGCCAGGTCGGCAGCCTGGAACTGACCCTGGCGCAACTGCGGGAACTGGGGGCGGGCAGCCTGCTGCAACTGAATACGCCGACCGTGGATGGCGTCGACCTGATGGTCAACGGCCGTCGCGTCGGCCAGGGCCAACTGGTGAAAATCGGTGACGGCCTGGGCGTGCGCCTGC
>NZ_JACARK010001639.1:0-559 GCF_013386655.1 Pseudomonas sp. K5002
CCCGGCGTTGAGGGCTTCGCCCAGCGGTGCGGCGGCGGGGAACTCGGACCACTGGATTTCGTAGGGCACATCCCGGGTTTCGCCGGCGACTTCCAGCAGCGCCTTGATGGTGGATTTCTGGTTGGCCACTCGCAGGGGCTGCAGGTCGGCGGCCTGGCAAGTCGCACCCAGGGTGAGGGCGGCCAGTAAAAGGGCAAGGGTAAAGCGCATCAGGCGGGCTCCAGGCTAGGTCTTGCGTTCAGTCGCCTCCGCCTGGAGAAGGGGTCGGCTGGTAGTGGGAAGAGGAGCGAGCGGACTCGCTCCTGGGGGTGTTCAGATCACATAAAACCCGTGGGTGCCGTCTCGGGCCAGCTGGTCCACCAGGCCGAACTCCCAGTCGAGATAGGCCTGCATGGCTTCCTTCGGATTGTCGGTGCCTTCGTACGGGCGGCGGTAGCGGTCGATGCGCGGTGAAGCGAGGCGGGTCTCGCCTTCCTCCAGCGGCAGTTGCGCGGCGATCCAGCTGGCAGTGCCGTCCTGCAGCAGGAACACGGGCTTGCCGGTCAGCACTTCGACTTGC
>NZ_JACARK010001640.1:0-323 GCF_013386655.1 Pseudomonas sp. K5002
TGCTGTCCAGTTGTTGCACCAGCGCCGCGGCATGGCCGGACAGACGTTGCGACGCATCGCCAATCCGGCCGACCACTGCGCCCACCTGGGCCTCCAGCATCTGCATGGCAAACTCGATACGCCCGAACTCGTCCTTGCGCCCGGTGTAGATCGCCTGGCTCAGCGGGTTATCGGCAATCAGCCGTGCCCGCTGGTTCAACTGTGCCAGGGGCCGTAACAAGCCATGCACACCCGCTACCCCCACGGCGCAGGCCGCCGTTCCCGCCAGCAGTTGCCAGGTCAGCGGATAAGTCGCCAGCCCAAGGCCCAATGCCCAGGTTGCG
>NZ_JACARK010001641.1:0-295 GCF_013386655.1 Pseudomonas sp. K5002
CGAAGGAACGCTCCAGCGGCGTGGCCACCGTAGACGCCATCACCTCGGGGCTGGCCCCCGGCAAGCTGGCCGACACCACGATCACCGGGAAATCGATCTGCGGCAATGGCGACACCGGCAACAGGTTGAAGCTGACGCCGCCCAGCAGCATGATCGCCAGGCTCAGCAGCATGGTGGCTACCGGCCGGCGAATGAAAGGTCCGGACAGGTTCATGACTCAACCGGCTCCAGGCGCACCGGCTCTTTGCGCCAGCGACGGCCGAGGCGGTCGAAATACAGGTAGATCACCGGGGTG
>NZ_JACARK010001642.1:0-593 GCF_013386655.1 Pseudomonas sp. K5002
TCCGCGCAGAACGACTGCACCTGGCGCTGCAACAACCCCGAATACACCGCCGACGCCACATAACCCAGTTCGATATGACCGATCTCGCCACGCCCGGCGCGCTGGGCATTGCGTTGGGCAAACTCGAACTGGCGCACGGTGGCCTCTGCCTCGATCAGCAAGGCCGCGCCCGCCTCGGTCAGGCTGACCTCGCGCTGGCGGCGGATAAACAAGCGCGTACCGAGGGTGGCTTCCATGTCCTGGATCTGCCGGCTCAGGGTCGGCGGCGCGATACCCAGCTGTTCGGCAGCACGGGTGAAATTGCGTTGCCGGGCAACCGCCAGGAAGTAGCGGAAATGACGTATTTCCATCACAGGATTAGCTCAAAGGTAATGAAATTCTGTATGGCGCCTAACAAGGACGCCACCTGCCGGGGATAAGCTCGCGGTACGTTCACAGTAGAGAGGCTTTCCCATGTTCGTCAAATCATTGGTCCTGGTGCTTGCCGGTCTTTGCACCGTGCCCGCAGCGCTGGCCGCAAAAGCCCCGGCAAGCATTGCCCACAAGGCAATCCTGAGCCTGGCAGCGGCCCAGCAGATCGCCGCACACGCGCG
>NZ_JACARK010001643.1:0-859 GCF_013386655.1 Pseudomonas sp. K5002
TAGATGCGGCGGGCCAGCAGCAACAGCGGGTGGCCGGCGGCCGACAGCAAGCGCGCAGTCGCTTCGCCAATGCCCGAACTGGCGCCGGTGATGATGATCAATGGCTTGCTCATGGTGGAACTCCTGAAATAAGAAAAACAAATAACTGAACGTGGAGCGCAGTATATTTAGCCCTCGGTTGGCTGAAAAATGCCTTATTCCTCTGTCTGTCATCGGTATTAACTATGGATGTGCGTCATCTCAAGGCGTTTCTCGCGGTATTCGAGGAACGCAATATCACCGCCGCCGCCCAGCGCCTGTTCATCAGCCAGCCGACGTTGTCGGTGACCATCAAGCAACTGGAAGAAGAACTGGGCGTGGCGCTGTTTCTGCGCCAGCCTCGTGGGGTCGAGGTCAGTGACGAGGCGCGGGTGCTGTACCCGCAAGCCCGGCGCATGGTGGCCGAGGCCGACGCATTGAGCCGCTTGTTTCGCGGGCGCGAAAACCGCATCGCCCTGGAACTGGGTGTGGAAGGCGATATTGCCGACAGTCAGATCGAAACTTTCCTGCGCATGGCGCACCAGGGCCTGCCGGGTTTGCTGCTGACCTTGCAGGAAGGCTGCGAAGGAGAAGGGCGCCTGGCGGTAGAGGAAATGTGCTGCGAGGACGAATTATTCCTGCCGCTTTGGGAAGAGTCCTACGTGATGGCACTGCCGATTGCGCACCCGATGGCGGCGGGCGGCAAGGAGCAGGCCTGGGCGCCGATCGGAGACTGGATCACCTGCCCGCAGCATGATTCCCACCAACGGCTGATGGCCTTGTACGGCCGCTCGCCCCAGGCGGTGGCCGGGCATGCCGGTTCGTTGACCCAGGCATTGCA
>NZ_JACARK010001644.1:0-595 GCF_013386655.1 Pseudomonas sp. K5002
GATGGTGGGCGAGATTCTCGGCCAGGCCTTCAGCGGCATGTCCCTGGGCTCGATCCTGCTGCTGGCGGCGCTCGGCCTGGCGATCACCTTCGGCCTGCTCGGGGTGATCAACATGGCCCACGGCGAGATGCTGATGCTCGGCGCCTACTCCACCTATGTGGTGCAGTTGCTGATGCAGCGCTACGTGCCCCAGGCCATCGAGTTCTACCCGCTGATCGCGCTGCCGGTGGCGTTTTTTGTCACCGCCGCCATCGGCATGGCCCTGGAGCGCACGGTGATTCGTCACCTCTACGGCCGCCCGCTGGAAACCCTGCTCGCCACCTGGGGCATCAGCCTGATGCTGATCCAACTGGTGCGCCTGGTGTTCGGTGCGCAGAACGTTGAAGTGGCCAACCCCGAGTGGCTGTCCGGGGGAATCCAGGTGCTGCCCAACCTGGTGCTGCCGTACAACCGCATCGTGATCATCGCCTTCGCGCTGTTCGTGGTGGTGCTGACCTGGCTGCTGCTGAACAAGACGCGCCTGGGCCTCAACGTGCGGGCCGTGACCCAGAACCGCAACATGGCCGCCTGCTGCGGCGTGCCCACCGGACGCGTG
>NZ_JACARK010000017.1:0-10302 GCF_013386655.1 Pseudomonas sp. K5002
CACGGGCGCGCAGCGCCGTGGCCAGGCCGGCGACGCGCAGCACCAGTACGCCGAGCATCGAGCCGAGAATGATCAGCAGCAGCGCCGGGAAAAACCCGATTGCCCCGCTGACTTGTACGAATACGAACAGCTCAAGCACCGGAAACAACAAAAAAAGCAACAAAAAAGGGCGCATCAAATGGTTCCTCAACGCAAGAATGCCTTGCTACTTCACCTTAGATGACGTCGCCGTTTCGTGAATTCAAGCTTCAGCGGCTGCTTTTTTCGGCCAGACCTCGGCGTGAGCCAGGAAAACCAAGGCTTCGCGTACTTGTGTCGGCGTGTTGCAAGGCTCGGCAAAGGGCAGCCAGTAGAGGGCCTGGCCAATGCGCAAGTGCATGCCTTCGCTGTCGATACCGGCCAGTTGCGCAGGCTCGGAGGTCGGCAGGCCGGCCAGTTCGACATAGTGGGCAATCGCCTTGGTGTGGTCGCTGTTCATGTGCTCGACCATGCTCAGCTCGGCCTTGCCGGCAAACGGATTGGCCAGGGTCAGTTGGTCGACCCAGTGGATCGCGCCGAACCCGCCGATATAACGATGGCGCACCGGCTTGAGCACCCAGAAGTCAAAATCATGGGCCTTGTGGTAGTTCGCCGAGTCCGGGAAATAGCGGTAATAACGCTCGGCGGCGGCTTCAATCGCAGCGCCGTCTTCGAGCTTTTCGGCCTCGGCGAGGTAGGTCAGACGCCCTACCGCTTGCACGTCGTCGGCCTCACGCTCACCGACCAGCAACGAGCACTTTGGGTCTTTCTGCAGGTTATGGGTGTGCTGGGCGATACGGCTGATCAGGATCAGCGGCCGACCCTCGGCGTCCAGGCAATACGGCACCACCGAGCCAAACGGGAAACCGGGCATGGCCTTGGACAAGGTGGCGAGTGCCCCACGGTATTCCTTGAGCAGTAGTTCTCGGGCATTCTTGGCAACGTGCGCGCTCAACTTATGACTCCTTCGATAAATTTCGTCAAAAAAAAACCTGGATAGCCGCTTAATTCTGCCCACAGGACTTGCGAATGCATCTCAACGACAAAGTAATCATTATCACCGGCGGTTGCCAGGGTTTGGGCCGCTCCATGGCCGAGTATTTTGCCGCCAAAGGTGCCAACCTGGCGCTGGTGGACCTCAATCAGGAAAAACTCGACCAGGCGGTGGCCGCCTGCCAGGCCCATGGGGTGAAGGCACGCGCCTATCTGTGCAACGTGGCGAATGAAGAGCAGGTGACCCACACCGTGGCACAGATCGCCGAAGACTTCGGTGCGATCAACGGCTTGATCAACAACGCCGGGATCTTGCGTGATGGCTTGCTGCTCAAGGTCAAGGACGGCGAGATGACCAAGATGAGCCTGGCCCAGTGGCAGGCGGTGATCGATGTCAACCTTACCGGGGTGTTCCTGTGCACGCGTGAGGTGGCGGCGAAAATGGTGGAGCTGAAGAACCAGGGCACCATTATCAATATCTCGTCGATCTCGCGGGCCGGCAATGTCGGGCAGACCAACTACTCCGCCGCCAAGGCCGGTGTAGCGGCCGCCACTGTGACCTGGGCCAAGGAGCTGGCGCGCTACGGCATCCGCGTGGCGGGCATCGCACCGGGGTTTATCGAGACCGAGATGACCCTGGGCATGAAGCCCGAGGCCTTGGAGAAGATGACCGCCGGCATTCCCCTCAAGCGCATGGGGCGGCCAGAGGAGATTGCCCATTCAGCGGCGTATATCTTCGAGAACGACTACTACACCGGGCGGATTCTGGAAATGGACGGCGGGTTACGCCTTTAATTACCAGGCGGCTCGTTACCAGGCGACGCCGAACCCTGCGGTGTAGCGGGTCTTGCTCAACGCGCTTTCCGAGTCGCCACTAATAATGTCGCGCTCGGCCTTGAGGTTGAGGGAGGCCCACTCGGTGACTTTGTAGCGCAAGCCCATTTCCGCATCCAGGGAGTACTCGGACGGCCCGGCCAGCGGCTTGCCCACTTCGCCATTGGTGAAGAATTCAACGGTCTTGCCCACCAGGTAGCGGTTGTAGTTCCACTTCATGGCCAGCGAATAGAAGTTGTCCTTGCCGCCGTCCTGGTATTCATAGTCGGTGCGGTTGACCAGCGAACCGAGGGAGAACGCGCCCAGTTCGTCATCCCAGAATTGGTAGCCCGGGCCGGTACCCACGGTGCGCTGGCGGGACAGGTCCTCGACCTTGTCGCGCTTGTAGGTCAAGCGGCCCTGCCAGAACCAGTGTTCGGTAATAAACCGGTCCAGGTCGTACTCCAGCGCCCAGTTGTCGGTGGTGGTCACGTCGTCCTGGAATTCGCGGTTGTACTCGCCCTCGGCGGTATGGCGCCACTGGCCATGGCGGGCAGTGGTCTTGAAGTCGATGTCGTAGTCGTTGGTGTCTTTTTCCGCGCGCTTGTAGTCCAGCGCCATATCGACATTGCCCTTCCACACCAGGTCCTCGATCACCGGCTTGGGCTTGATGATCTGCTGGATGCTCGCCAGCTCGACGGTCTTGGGCGCCTCGCCGTTGGCCAGGATGACCTTGCCATCGTCGGCCGGCTGCAGGGACTTGGCCTTCTCACCGCTGTAGGCATCCTGCTTGACCAGCAATTCCTGATCGCTCTCCAGGGTCTTGACCTGCTTCCAGTCCACCGGGATCGCGCCGGCATAGTCGGTCTGGATCAGCAGCTTGCCACCGTCGAAAACCTTGATCTTGCCGGTCAGGCGGTCACCGTTCTTCAACCAGACGGTGTCGGCGAGCAACGGGGTGGAGGCGCTGAAGACAGCGAGGCACAGCAGGGTTCTGGACAACATAAGCGGATATGGGGCTCGAGTTTGACGAAAAAACGGGCATTATCGGGGTGGATAACTTCTTAGCAAGGACTGACTCGGGTATTCGTATCGAGTTCCGCTCTCAGCCCCCCATTTTGCAGAAATTTCTTACAAATAGACGGATATTTTCATCGGATATGCCACCGTGAACGAACTGACCGACGCTCCGCAAAGCCCCGCTGAAATGCGCCGCACCGTGCTGTACCTGACCCTCGCCCAAGTGCCCGAAGGCTGCGTGATCAGCTACGGGGAGCTGGCACACCTCGCCGGTTTGGGTCGCGCCGCACGTTGGGTGGGTCGCACCCTGAGCCAACTGCCCGAGGACACCAAACTGCCCTGGCATCGCGTGCTGGGTGCCGGTGGTCGGATAAGTCTGCCGGTGGGCAGTGCCTCGGGTGACGAGCAACGTGCGCGTTTGCGCGGCGAAGGCGTCAGCATCCTGAACAATCGTGTTGATATTCAGCGTCATGGCTGGCGCCCGGTAGAGCACAGCGGTTAGAGTGCGCGCTTTATTTGCGTAATTCTGAGGCAGACTCCAGCCCATGCCCCGTAAAACCTGGCGCGCCGCGCTCGCTGCCTATGCCAGCCCCTCGACGTTAGTGCTGTTGCTGCTCGGCTTTGCTGCCGGCTTGCCTTACATGTTGGTGTTCTCGACGCTCTCGGTATGGTTGCGCGAGGCCGGCGTGGCCCGCGAAACCATCGGTTATGCGAGCCTGATCGGCCTGGCCTATGCCTTCAAGTGGGTCTGGTCGCCCCTGCTCGACCAATGGCGCCTGCCACTGCTCGGCAAGCTCGGACGTCGTCGCTCCTGGCTGGTACTGTCCCAGACGTTGGTGATCCTCGGATTGATCGGCATGGGTTTCTGTGATCCGCAAAAGCATCTGTCCTGGCTGATCGCCATCGCCGTGATCGTGGCCTTCGCTTCCGCCACACAAGACATCGCCGTAGACGCCTACCGCCTGGAAATCGCCAGCGACAGCCAGCAGGCCGCGCTTGCCGCCAGCTATATGTCCGGTTATCGCGTGGCCGCGCTGCTTGCCACCGCAGGTGCGCTGTTTTTTGCCGAAGGCTTCGGTTCCACCGGGTTCAACTACAAGCATTCGGCATGGGCCGGTACGTACGTGCTGTTTGGTGCACTGATGGTGCCTGCGCTGCTGACCACGCTGTTCATGCGCGAACCCAATGTGCCGCTGCGTACCCAATTGCAGGCCGGGCGCTACAGCTTTGCTCACCAGCTGGTCTCGGTGTTCGTGTTGATCGTGCTGCTGGTCTCGGTACCGGCGATGTTCACCCAGTTGTACAACACTGATTTCGCCAGCGTGCTGTTCCATGGGGTCAGCCTGCTGGACCTGCTGCTGGAAGATCGCGCGTTCCTGCGGGCCATCCTCTACATCATCCTGACCACGCTGTGCCTGTCGACCATGGGCCGCCGGGGCCTGGCGCCGGTGCTCACGCCGGTCAACGACTTTATCCTGCGCTACCGCTGGCAGGCCTTCCTGCTGTTGGGGCTGATTGCCACCTACCGCATGTCGGACACGGTAATGGGCGTAATGGCCAACGTGTTCTATATCGACCAGGGCTTTACCAAGGACCAGATCGCCGGTGTCAGCAAAGTCTTCGGCCTGATCATGACCCTGCTGGGCGCCGGCATGGGTGGCCTGTTGATCGTGCGCTTCGGGATTCTGCCGATCCTGTTCATCGGCGGCATTGCATCGGCCGGCACCAACCTGCTGTTCGTGATGCTCGCCGACATGGGCCCGGACCTGCAGATGCTGATTTTCACCATTTCCCTGGATAACTTCAGTTCAGGCATGGCGACCTCGGCGTTTGTCGCGTACCTGTCGAGCCTGACCAACCTGAAGTTCTCCGCCACCCAATACGCCCTGCTCAGTTCGATCATGTTGCTGCTGCCGCGCTTGATCGGCGGGTATTCGGGGGTGATGGTCGAGAAGTTCGGTTACCACAACTTCTTCATGATCACCTGCCTGCTGGGTGTGCCGACGCTGGTGCTGATCGCCTTGCACTGGTTTCAGGAAAGCCGGCGGATTCGCTTGAATCCTCCCGAGGAAAACGAATCACTGTAGGAGCTGGCTTGCCTGCGATTGCATCACCGCGGTGTAACTGACACACCGTGTTGCCTGCATCGCAGGCATGCCAGCTCCCACAGAAGCCCTGCTCCAGCAACCAGATGCCTGTACGTCGGCAGCAAGCGCCCGTACAATCCCAAGTCATTTCAAGTCCAAGCAACCGACAACGGCCTACCATGCGCACCAGTCAATATTTGCTCGCCACACAGAAAGAAACGCCTTCCGACGCGGTCGTGATCAGCCATCAGCTGATGCTGCGCGCCGGCATGATCCGCAAACTGGCCTCGGGCCTGTACACCTGGCTGCCCATGGGCTTGAAGGTGATGCGCAAGGTCGAAGCCATCGTTCGTGAAGAAATGAACGCTGCCGGCTCTCTGGAAGTGTTGATGCCGAGCACCCAACCGGCTGAGCTGTGGCAGGAATCCGGGCGCTGGGAAGAGTACGGCCCTGAATTGCTGCGCTTCAAGGATCGTCATGGCCGGGACTTCTGCGCCGGCCCGACCCACGAAGAAGTGATCACCGACCTGATGCGCAACGAGTTGAGCAGCTACAAGCAGCTGCCCCTCAACCTGTATCAGATCCAGACCAAGTTCCGTGACGAAATCCGCCCACGCTTCGGGTTGATGCGCGGCCGCGAATTCATCATGAAGGACGCCTATTCGTTCCACGCTGACCAGGCGTCCCTGCAGGTCACCTACGACCGCATGCACACCGCCTACTGCAACGTGTTCACGCGCCTGGGCCTGAAATTCCGCCCGGTTGAAGCGGACAACGGCTCCATCGGCGGTGCCGGCTCCCACGAGTTCCACGTGCTGGCCGAGTCCGGTGAAGACGACATCGTGTTCAGCAACGGTTCCGACTACGCGGCGAACATCGAGAAAGCCGAAGCCGTGCCACGGGAAATTTCCCGCCCTGCGCCAAGCGAAGAGCTGCGCCTGGTGGACACACCCGAGACCAAGACCATCGCGGCCCTGGTGGAGAAATTCAATCTGCCGATTGAAAAGACCATCAAGACCCTGATCGTGCGCGCCGAGGAAGAAGGCAAGCTGATCGCCCTGGTGATCCGCGGCGACCACGAGCTTAACGAAATCAAAGCCGCCCAGCAGCCAGGCGTTGCCAGCCCGCTGGTCATGGCCACCGACGCCGAGCTGCGCGACGCCATTGGTGCCGGTGCCGGCTCCCTGGGCCCGCTGAACCTGCCATTGCCGATCATCATCGACCGTTCGGTTGAGCTGATGAGCGACTTCGGCATCGGTGCCAACATCGATGACAAGCACTACTTTGGCGTGAACTGGGAACGTGACCTGCCGGTTCCGACCGTGGCCGACCTGCGCAACGTGGTGGCCGGCGACCCAAGCCCGGACGGCAAGGGCACCCTGGAAATCAAGCGCGGCATCGAAGTCGGGCACATCTTCCAGCTGGGCAACAAGTACAGCAAGGCGATGAAGTGCGAAGTGCTGGGCGAGAACGGCAAGCCGATCACCCTGGAAATGGGCTGCTACGGCATTGGCGTATCCCGCGTGGTTGCGGCTGCCATCGAGCAGAACAACGACGAGAAAGGCATCATCTGGAGCGACGCCCTGGCGCCATTCCAGGTTGCCCTGGTACCGCTGCGCTACGAAACCGAGCAAGTACGCGAAGCCACCGACAAACTGTATGCCGAACTCACGGCTGCCGGTTTTGAAGTGCTGCTGGATGATCGGGACAAGAAAACCAGCCCGGGCATCAAGTTCGCCGACATGGAACTGATTGGCATCCCGCACCGGATCGTGGTCAGTGACCGCGGCCTGGCCGATGGCAATCTGGAATACAAGAGCCGGACCGAAGCCGAGGCCCAACCGTTGCCGGTGGCTGACGTGCTGTCTTTCCTTCAGGCGCGTATTCGTCGCTGAAAACCAGATCAAGAGTCGTCATGTTCAAGCGAAACACCATAGCCCTGGGGGGCGCCACGTTATGTGGCGCCCTGCTGGTCAGCGGCTGCGCCAACCAAATGTCGCAACGCAGCGAGCACGAGGAACGCATCGAGCGCAAATTGCTCGATCACAGCCTGCAGATCGACGTGGGCGAGCCGAAGGTGCTGGAGCTGCCGCAACGCCGGGTGCGCATTCACGAGCAAAAGACCTTTGAGGTCACCGAGTTCGAAGTTACCCGTCGCTACGACCGCTACACGCCCTACCAGCCCTGGCGCAAACTCTATGAGATGCCCCTGGGCGCGGTCGCGCTGGTGGCGGGCGTCGGCGCCAACGTGGCGAATGTGTTTGCCCTGGGCAACCTGCCTGCCAGCATGACCCGGGATTGGCTCAGCTATGGCGTGGACGGGCTCAACCCGTTCATGAACGTGCAATCCAACGGCCGTGCGCAACAGAACCTGGCGGGTATCGATGAAGTCCAGCGCGACAAGCGCGTGGAGTATTCGAGCCTGCCCTGGAGCGAGCGCCCGGTACAGGTGACTGCCGGCAAGCAAACCCATGAGCTGACCACCGACCGCGATGGCGTGCTGCGCCTGAACCTGTTGGACAGCCCGTTTGCCGAGCAGGACCTGAACCGCATCAGCACCCTGAAGATCAGTGTTGAAGATGCCCAGGATGACGTGCACTCGGACTCATCCCTGGCCATCAGCGGCACCCTGCGGGGCAAATTGCTCGAAGCTCACGGTTTGATCTATGACGACCTGGAAGACGACGAGGTCAACGAGTGGGTGCACCGGGTCAAGCGCCTGTCGGAGCTGGGCCTGGAAGAAGAAGCCAGCGAGCTGGAACAGAGCCTGATCGAACTGACCCGCAATGATCCGGAGTTGCAGCAGGAATTCCTGCAGGCCTTGACCAAGGATGCCGGACGCCTAGTGGCGGATCCCGGAGCACGCTGAAGCCTTTAAATGTGGGAGCGGGCTTGCTCGCGAATGTGGCGTGTCAGTTGACGCATGTGCTGGCTGACACGCCGCATTCGCGAGCAAGCCCGCTCCCACATTTGGCTTTCGGTTTCTACCAGGGAAATTGGAGCTGCTCGTTGCCGTTGCTCAAATCCAGCAAACGCACGCCTATTCCCAGCAATCGCACCGGCTTGTCGCCGCGATTGAACGCCTGGGTCAGCAACTGCCGGTAGCTCTCCAGGTCCCGCCCCGCCCCCGCCTGCTCCAGGGTCGTCTGGGTAAAGTCGTGAAACTTCACTTTGACGAACGGCTTGCCCGCCCGATAACTGCTGTCGATGCGCGCCATGCGCCCGGCCAGGGTGTCCATCAGCTCCGGCAGTTTTTCCAGGCAACTGGGCAAGTCCGGCAGGTCGACATCGTAGGTATTTTCCACGCTGATGGATTGCCGGCGGCTGTCGTTCTGCACCACCCGGTCATCAATCCCACGCGCCAGGCTCCAAAGCCGCTCGCCAAAACTGCCAAACTCTCGCACCAGCGCCAGCTTGTTCCACTCCCGCAGTTGCAGGCAGTCCTCGATCCCCAGCCGCGCCAGCTTGTCGGCCGTCACCTTGCCCACGCCGTGGAGCTTTTTCACCGGCAGCGCAGAGACAAAGTCTTCCACCTGGTCGGGGGTGATCACAAACAGTCCGTTGGGCTTTTTCCAGTCGCTGGCGATCTTGGCGAGAAACTTGTTCGGCGCCACGCCCGCGGAAACGGTGATGTGCAACTGGTTGGAGACCCGCCGGCGAATGTCCTGGGCAATGCGCGTGGCACTGCCGCCGAAATGCGGGCTGTCGGAGACGTCCAGGTAGGCTTCGTCCAGGGACAACGGTTCGATCAGGTCGGTGTAGTCGCGAAAGATCGTCTGGATTTCCTTTGATGCTTCTTTATAAGCATCCATGCGCGGCTTGACGATGGTCAGGTCCGGGCACAGCTTCAGGGCATGGCGGGACGACATGGCCGAACGCACACCATAGGCCCGTGCTTCATAGTTGCAGGTGGCGATCACCCCGCGACGGTCTGCCGAGCCACCGACAGCCAGGGGCTTTTGCGCCAGGGTCGGGTCGTCGCGCATCTCGATGGCGGCGTAGAAGCAATCACAGTCGACGTGGATGATTTTGCGCTGCGTCATATATAAGGCAGTGGTTCTGGGCAGAAAACGGACAGGCCGGCAGTATCTCACTCACACCTGTATATAGCACCAGTAGTTTGAATCTTCCGCTTAAGCGGTAGGAAAATTCGTAGGTGAATTCATTTTCTCAATCGAAACACACCCCCCAATAGAGCTGAAAGCCTCGGCCAGACTGGCCCCGCGGCCTATCAAGGGGCCACCTTGGAGAGCTAACCGATTGAACCACAAGCGCTTTTCTTTGAATCAGCGGTTGACACACTCGCGTTCCTCTGTAGAATGCCGACACACAGACGCGGGATGGAGCAGTCTGGTAGCTCGTCGGGCTCATAACCCGAAGGTCGTCGGTTCAAATCCGGCTCCCGCAACCAAACATCAAAAAAGGCTACTCGAAAGAGTGGCCTTTTTTGTGCCTGTCTGTTTTAGCCCTCGCGTCGATTGTCTGACAAAAAACCTTTCCCAATCGCGCACTTACCGCACCCGCGTGACAATCCGACGCTAAATTGCACTTATTTGACCCATCGTTCGATTAACGGTTGACACCCCGCCGTTGCTCTGTAGAATGCCGCCACACAGACGCGGGATGGAGNNGAAAGAGTGGCCTTTTTTGTATCTGACGAAAAAGTCCTTTTGAAACAATGGCATGGCATCTTTCATGAAACCGTACACGGTTTGTAGAGTCCATCTCATTGCAAGCTATGCTAAGTCTTCAAGCACTGTCCTTCTACGACCAATGGGCGCTGTCGCCGCACTTCGCGATACGCGTTAATATTTGTAATTATTTTGTCCATAGGGATTGGTAACTTGGCTGGATACCTCCATCCTGTCGCGCACAATCCACGAGGTGATTGATGCGCGCCAACTCGTCTGAACCACAAGACTCTGTCACAGCGACACAACCGATCACTCCCACCCGTTTGCGCTGGCTGGATCTGTTGAGCAAATACCGCCAACCCATCGGGCTGGCCGTCACCTTGTTGCTGTTCGCAATCGCCCTTATCGCCTGTCGCCACCTGCTGCTTGAACTGGATCTGTACGCGCTCCACGATTCGATCCTTGAAGTACCCAAGCCCGCACTGCTGGGTGCGTTCGGTGCCGCGGTCGCCGGCTTTATCATTTTGTTGGGCTATGAATTTTCCGGTGCCCGTTATGCCGGCGTGAAGCTGCCTGCCAAGACCCTGGCCTACGGCGGCTTTACCGCATTCGCCATCGGTAACGCGATTGGTCTGTCGATGCTCTCGGGCGGCTCGGTACGCTACCGTTTATATGCACGGTATGGCATCGGCGCTTCGGAAGTGGCGCGCATGACCGTGTTTGCCAGCCTGGCCCTG
>NZ_JACARK010000170.1:0-14556 GCF_013386655.1 Pseudomonas sp. K5002
AGCCGCACCATGCCGCCGCGGTTGTTGCGCGAGATCGGTTGTTCGATCAGGTCGATACCGTTGTCCCCCAGCACCTTGCAGGCGCGCAGGGCCACGGCTTCGTCCCAGGCCTGGTTGACGTCGACCCGCACACTGGCGCGGTCGCCCAGGGCTTTTTTGATCGCGATGACGTGGGCCAGGTCCTGGCTGACTTCACCGGCGCCGATCTTCAATTTGAAAATGCGGTGGCGGCGCAGGTCGAGCATCTTCTCGGCCTCGGCGATGTCTTTTTCGGTGTTACCGCTGGCCAGGGTCCAGGCCACCGGCAAGGCGTCCCGCACGCGGCCGCCGAGCAATTCGCTGACCGGCAGGTTCAGGCGTTTGCCGAGGGCGTCGAGCAAGGCGCTTTCGATACCCGACTTGGCAAAGGTGTTGCCCCGGATGCTGCGCTCCAGGCGCAACATGGCGGCATTGATGTTGCTCGCGTCCTGGCCGAGCAGCAGCGGCGCGAAGTGCCGGTCGATGTTGATCTTGATGCTGTCGGGGCTTTCATTGCCGTAGCTCAGGCCACCGATGGTGGTGGATTCACCAATGCCTTCGATACCGTCGGCGCAGCGCACGCGGATGATCACCAGGGTCTGGTTCTGCATCGTGTGCATCGCCAGTTTGTGCGGGCGGATGGTAGGGAGATCGACGATGATGGTCTCGATCGACTCGATGGCGCAAATCGGCATGGCAATACCCGTTGGGTTCTTTATAGATTTGGCCTGATTCTGTTCCGGATCTCTGCTGGCTTCCAATATAGAATGAGTCTCGAACAATACCCTTAAGGTATGAATGGAGTCCTTATGGAACTGCGCCATCTGCGTTACTTCCAGGTGCTGGGGGAAACCCTCAACTTCACCCGCGCCGCCGAACGCCTGCACATTGCCCAGCCGCCGCTGAGCCGGCAGATCCAGCAACTGGAGGACGAACTGGGTGTGGTCCTGCTGGAGCGTGGGCGCCCGTTGCGCCTGACCGAAGCCGGGCGGTTTTTCTATGAGCACGCCAATGTGCTGCTGGAGCAACTGGGCAAGGTGTGTGACAACACCCGGCGCATCGGCCTTGGGCAGAAAACCTGGCTGGGCATCGGTTTTGCGCCGTCGACGCTGTACGGCGTGCTGCCGGAGTTGATTCGCCGGCTGCGCAGCCACGATGGCCTGGAGCTGGAGTTGGGCCTGTCGGAGATGACCACGCTGCAACAGGTCGAAGCCCTCAAGGCCGGGCGGATTGACGTGGGCTTCGGGCGGATTCGCATCGACGACCCGGCCATTGTGCAGCGGGTGTTGGTGGAGGACCGGTTGGTGGCGGTGTTGCCCGCCGGGCATCCCCTGCTGGGCGCCCCGGCCACCCTGGCGCAATTGGCCGCTGAACCCTTCGTGCTGTATCCCGGCAACCCGAGGCCGAGCTACGCCGACCATGTGATCGCGCTGTTCGATGCCCATGGCTTGAGCCTGAAGGTTTCGCAGTGGACCAACGAATTGCAGACCGCCATTGGTCTGGTCGGCGCAGGCATGGGCGTGACCCTGGTACCCGCCTCGGTGCAGGTGCTGCACCGCGCAGACATCGGCTATACGCCGGTGGTGGAAGCCACCGCCACGTCGCCGATCATTCTCAGCCGGAGGATCAATGACCAGTCGCCGGGGCTCAGTCATT
This sequence comes from Pseudomonas sp. K5002, assembly GCF_013386655.1. NCBI lineage: Bacteria > Pseudomonadati > Pseudomonadota > Gammaproteobacteria > Pseudomonadales > Pseudomonadaceae > Pseudomonas > Pseudomonas sp. K5002. The sequence goes on from NZ_JACARK010000170.1 coordinate 1,675, forward strand.
GCCTGCAACTGGTGGAAGAGTTGATTTAAAAGAACACCACACATCCAATGTGGGAGCAAGCCCGCTCCCACAGTTGATCTCCGTTGTTTTTGCGTAAGGTGTTCATCCACGCATACGCCGGGCGTCGTTGCGTTGCAGGGTCTGGCTGGGGGATTCGTCGAACAGCTTGCGGTATTCGGCCGAGAATCGCCCCAGATGAGTAAAGCCCCAGCCCAGGGCGATTTCGGAGATAGTGCGCGTGGATCCATGTTCGAGGATTTGCTGGCGCACGGCACCCAGGCGGTATTTCTTCAGATAGGCCATGGGCGACAGGGCGAAGTATTTGCGGAAGGCATCGAACAGCTTGAAGCGCGACACGCCCGCCGCCGCCTCCAAATCCTCCAGGTGCACCGCTTCCCGGGCGTTGTCGTGGATGTACTGTCGGGCACGAATCAAATAGTGCGGCAGCTTCACCCCCAGCACGTCCCGCAGCTCTTCGGAATAGTTGTTCGGCTGGGCCAGGATCAGGCCCTTGATCAGCGAGCTTTCCAGGTCCCGGGTAAACGCCACTTGGTCATACAGCTCGCTGCTGCGCTCCAGTTCGGCGATGAAATACCGCGCCATGCGCCACCACGACGCGGAAGCGCCGTCCACCGCGTCCATCGCCGACTCGAAGCGCAGCGGCGCTTCAATCGGCCGCTGCAGCAGGCCTTTCAGGGATTCGCTCATCGCCGCGCGGGTGATCACCACCTGCAACTTGCGGCAGTCGCCCGAGATCTCCAGCACCTGATGTTCGTTGGGCGAAATGATCACCCCCTGGTCACGGTTGGAGCTGAGCCGTACGCCGTTCTTGCTCAGTTCCTGCTCGCCCACCAGTGGCAAGGTCAGGCTGTAGCTGCTGAAGTGCTCGGCGTCTTCGATGTCGATGGTGACATCGGTGCCGTATTCGATAATCCCCAGCGTCGTGGCGCGGGACTTGAACACATTGGCGCTGTGGTGAAAGCGGATGCGCTCCGGCGTCGCGGTTTGCAGGCGGTGCGGCCCGCAAATGCCGGACATCCAGCTGCAGGCGCCTTCAAGGTCGAAGCGCTCGATACGTATATCGCGTGTATTGCTACTCATCACGGGGCACCCACGGCAATTGTGGCCGGCGCGCTCTGACGGCGCGTCCTGGTAGATCGACAGCAAGTTTTGCGCCACGCCAGCGGGATCGCCACTGGGTGGATAGCAACCGTCGACTAAGTGGATAACAAGCAGACTTTTCCGACAATCGCCTTGCAAGACAGTAGCGCATTCCGCCACCGCCCTGCACCGCCGTGGGTATTTCGTGCCCAACTAAGTGGCCCACCTTCCCCCATTAACCGGATAGCCCGGTGCCCCGCCGCAGCCTCTTAATGGCCTACCCGTCTAGCCATTATCAAAAAGGTGCCTCCCATGAGTGGTGCAAGAAGCGTCGAGCAGTGGAAAAGCTTTATCGAAGGCTGCCTGGACTTCCGTCCGGTGGATGAGGTGTTCCGCATCGCCCGGGACATGTTCACCGAGCCGGAGTTGTTCGAGCTGGAGATGGAGCTGATCTTCGAAAAAAACTGGATCTATGCCTGTCATGAGAGCGAACTGGCCAACAAGCACGACTTCGTGACGATGCGCGCCGGGCGCCAGCCGATGATCATCACCCGCGACGGCGAAGGCCAGCTCAACGCGCTGATCAACGCCTGCCAGCACCGGGGCACCACCCTGACCCGAGTCGGCAAGGGCAACCAGTCCACGTTTACCTGCCCGTTCCATGCCTGGTGCTACAAGAGCGATGGCCGGCTGGTGAAGGTCAAGGCGCCGGGGGAGTACCCGGAAGGCTTCGACAAGGCCACTCGCGGCCTGAAAAAAGCACGGATCGAGAGCTACAAGGGCTTCGTCTTCATCAGCCTCGACGTGAACGGCACCAACAGCCTGGAAGACTTCCTCGGCGACGCCAAAGTGTTCTTCGACATGATGGTCGCCCAATCGGCCACCGGCGAGCTGGAAGTGCTGCCGGGCAAATCGGCCTACACCTACGACGGTAACTGGAAACTGCAAAACGAGAACGGCCTGGACGGTTATCACGTCAGCACCGTGCACTACAACTACGTGGCCACGGTGCAGCATCGCCAGCAGGTCAACACTGAAAACGGTACCGGCTCGGGCACCACCCTGGACTACAGCAAGCTCGGCGCCGGCGACGCGAACACCGATGACGGCTGGTTCGCCTTCAACAATGGCCACAGCCTGTTGTTCAGCGACATGCCCAACCCCACCGTGCGTTCGGGCTACGCCACCATCATGCCGCGCCTGATCGAAGAACACGGCCAGCAAAAAGCCGAATGGATGATGCACCGCCTGCGCAACCTGAACATCTACCCGAGCCTGTTCTTCCTCGACCAGATCAGTTCGCAGCTGCGGATCATCCGGCCCATCGCGTGGAACAAGACCGAAATCATCAGCCAGTGCCTGGGGGTGAAGAACGAGTCTGACGCCGACCGAGAAAACCGCATTCGCCAGTTCGAGGATTTCTTCAACGTCTCGGGCATGGGCACGCCGGATGACCTGGTGGAGTTCCGCGAAGCCCAGCGCGGCTTCCAGGGCCGCCTGGAACGCTGGAGCGATATCTCCCGCGGCAGCCACCGCTGGGAAACCGGGCCGACACCCAATAGCGAATCCATCGGTATCCAGCCGGCGATGACCGGCACCGAATTCACCCACGAAGGGCTGTACGTCAACCAGCACCGCAACTGGCAGAAATTCCTGCTGGACGGGCTCGACCAGCAAGCCCTGAAACTGCGGGAGGTGGAATGATGAATGCGCAATTGCAGTACCGGATCGAGCAGTTTTTTTATCGTAAATCCGAGCTGTGCGATGCCCAGGACTGGGACGCCTACGTGCAGCTGTTCGACCCGCAGAGTGAATTCCACCTGCCGCAGTGGGATTCGGAACATGTCTACACCCGCGACCCGAAGCGCGAAATGTCGTTGATCTACTACGCCAACCGCTCGGGGCTGGAGGATCGGGTGTTTCGCCTGCGTACGGGCAAGGCTGCGTCGGCCACGCCGATGCCAAGGACGCTGCATTTGATCAACAACGTGCGGATTGCCGAGCAACCGGACGGGCTGCTGGAGGTGAAGTTGAACTGGCATACGTTGTTCTATCGGCTGGCGACGTCGGAGCAGTTCTACGGCAGCGCCACTTACAGCCTCAAGCCCGATGGCGACAGTTGGTTGATCACCCGCAAGCATGCGCTGCTGCTCAACGACACCATCAACTCGGTGCTGGATTTCTATCACCTGTGACCTGATGCATTACACCTGTGGCGAGGGAGCTTGCTCCCGCTGGACCGGGTTGGCGCTCCAGTGCGTAGCGCTCCCGGCGTTTTGGGGCTGCTGCGCAGCCCAGCGGGAACAAGCTCCCTCGCCACAGGTAAATCGCAGGCATAGAAAATCAAACTCGCGGAGTTCTGCGAATGAATCACAAAGTGGCCTTCAGTTTTGCCGACGGCAAGACCCTGTTTTTCCCGGTGGGCGCCAATGAGATCCTGTTGGATGCGGCGTTGCGCAACGGCATCAAGATCCCGCTCGACTGCCGCGAAGGCGTTTGCGGCACCTGCCAGGGCCGCTGCGAGTCCGGCGACTACAGCCAGGACTACGTGGACGAGGAAGCCCTCTCCAGCCTCGACCTGCAACAACGCAAAATGCTCAGCTGCCAGACCCGGGTCCAATCCGATGCGGCGTTTTATTTCGATTTTGATTCCAGCCTGTGCAACGCGCCGGGTCCAGTACAAATCCGCAGTACGGTGAGCCAAGTGCAACAGGTCTCGGCCAGCACCGCGATCCTGCACCTGCAGCTTGAACACCCATTGGACTTTTTGCCGGGCCAATATGCCCGCCTGTCGATTCCCGGCACCGACAGTTGGCGCTCCTACTCTTTCGCCAACCGCCCGGGCAATCAGTTGCAGTTCCTGATCCGCCTGCTGCCCGATGGCGTGATGAGCAACTACATTCGCGAACGCTGCCAGGTCGGTGATGAGTTGCTGCTGGAAGCGCCATTGGGTGCCTTCTACCTTCGGCATGTCACCCGACCGCTGGTGTTGGTGGCCGGTGGCACTGGTTTATCGGCGCTGCTGGGCATGCTTGACGACCTGGCCGCCAGCACCTGCCAACAGCCGGTGCACCTGTATTACGGCGTGCGGGGTGCGGCCGATTTATGCGAGGCAACACGCATAAAAGCCTACGCCGATACAATCCCGGGGTTTCGCTACACCGAGGTACTCAGCGACCCACCTTCGGACTGGGCCGGCAAACGCGGCTACCTCACCGAGCATTTCGACCTGGCCGAATTGCGGGATCAATCGGCAGATATGTACGTCTGCGGCCCCCCTCCGATGGTCGAATCCATCAAACAATGGCTGCTGGATCAGGCACTTGATGGCGTTCAGCTGTATTACGAAAAGTTTACCGAGAGTAATATCTGACCCCTCAGCGGTTTGAGGGGCTGGTTCGGTGTGCGATCAACCCTGAAAAAAACAAGTAGAAGGGAATGTTAATGGCGGATGACATGGTTAACCCGGTGGGCCTCAAGCGTGGCCTGAAGAACCGGCATATTCAGCTGATTGCCTTGGGAGGGGCGATCGGGACCGGGCTGTTCCTCGGCTCGGCGGGCGTGCTCAAGTCGGCGGGGCCGTCGATGATCCTGGGCTATGCGGTAGCCGGGTTCATCGCGTTCCTGATCATGCGCCAGCTGGGCGAAATGATCGTCGAGGAACCGGTGGCCGGCTCCTTCAGCCACTTCGCCCACAAGTACTGGGGCGGTTACGCAGGCTTCCTCGCCGGCTGGAACTACTGGGTACTCTACGTGCTGGTGGGTATGGCCGAGCTGACAGCGGTGGGCAAGTACATCCAGTTCTGGTGGCCGGAAATTCCGACCTGGGTCAGTGCGGTGGTGTTCTTTGTGCTGGTCAACCTGATCAACACCCTCAACGTGAAGTTCTTCGGTGAGACCGAGTTCTGGTTCGCGATCATCAAGGTGGTGGCGATTGTCGGCATGATCGTGCTCGGCTGCTACCTGCTGTTCAGCGGCACCGGCGGCCCACAAGCCTCGGTGAGCAACCTGTGGAGCCACGGCGGGTTCTTCCCGAATGGCGGCATGGGGCTGTTGATGTCCATGGCGTTCATCATGTTCTCGTTCGGCGGCCTGGAGCTGGTGGGTATTACCGCCGCCGAAGCCAGCGAACCCCGCAAGGTGATCCCGAAGGCGATCAACCAGGTGGTGTACCGGATCCTGATTTTCTACGTCGGCGCCCTTACCGTGCTGCTGTCGTTGTACCCATGGGATCAACTGCTGCAAACCCTCGGCGCGTCGGGCGATGCCTACAGCGGCAGTCCGTTCGTGCAGATCTTTTCCTTGATCGGTAACGACACCGCCGCCCACATCCTCAACTTCGTGGTCCTGACCGCGGCACTGTCGGTGTACAACAGCGGCGTGTACTGCAACAGCCGCATGCTGTTCGGCCTAGCCGAGCAAGGCGACGCGCCGAAAGCGCTGATGAAGTTGAACAAGCAAGGCGTGCCGCTGCGTGCCCTGGGCATCTCGGCCCTGGTGACGCTGCTATGTGTGGTGATCAACTACGTCGCGCCGCATGACGCACTGGAGCTGTTGTTTGCGCTGGTGGTTGCCTCGTTGATGATCAACTGGGCGCTGATCAGCCTGACCCACATCAAGTTCCGCAAGGCCATGGGCGAGCAAGGCGTGGTGCCGTCGTTCAAGACCTTCTGGTTCCCGTTCAGCAACTACCTGTGCCTGGCGTTCATGCTGATGATCATCTGCGTGATGCTGGCGATTCCGGGTGTGCGGGCGTCGGTGTATGCGATTCCGGTCTGGGTCGGGATCATCTATGTGGCGTACCGGTTGCGGTTGAATAACGCGAAGGCAGTAACAGCGCAATAACCCATGTGGGAGCGGNNGCTCGCGAAGGCGTCGTGTCAGTCACCTGATGTATTGACTGACACACCGCTTTCGCGAGCAAGCCCGCTCCCACATTTTGATCGTATTCCAAATGAAAAGCCCCGGTACTGATGAGTACCGGGGCTTTTTGTTGGGCCTTGATTACAGCGTGGAACGCACTCGCCACAGCTCGGGGAACAATACGGTGTCGAGCATCTTGCGCAGGTAGCCCACGCCTTCGGTGCCGCCCGTACCAGGCTGGAAGCCGATGATCCGCTCCACGGTGGTGACATGGCGGAAGCGCCACTGGCGGAAGGAATCTTCCAGGTCGATAAACTTTTCGGCCAACTGGTACAGGTCCCAATACCGGCTCGGATCGCGATAAACCTCGCGCCACGCCGCCTCCACGGAATCATCGTGAACCGTTGGCGCCGTCGGGTCGCGTTCGGCGCGCTTGGGGTCGATCGCCAGCCCGGCCTTGGTCATCAGGTTGATCGCTTCGTCATACAGCGACGGCGTGGCAATCGCCACCTGCAGCTCCTTCAACAACTCCGGCCGGTGGGCATGAGGCCGCAACAGCGCCGCGCTTTTATTGCCGAGGATGAATTCGATTTCCCGGTACTGGAACGACTGGAAACCCGACGACTGCCCCAGGTACGGGCGGATCGACTTGTACTCCGACGGCGTCATGGTCGCCAGTACCGCCCAGGCGTGCACCAACTGGTCAAAGATCCGCGACACCCGCGCCAGCATCTTGAACGCCGGCGGCAGCTCACCCAGGCGCACGTGTTCGCGGGCGGCCTTGAGTTCGTGGAGCATCAACTTCATCCACAGCTCCGAGGTCTGGTGCTGGATGATGAACAGCATCTCGTTGTGGTCCGGCGACAGCGGGTGCTGGGCGCTGAGCACTTTGCCCAGGTCCAGGTAGTCGCCGTAGCTCATGGACTCGGAAAAATTCAGCTCGGCGTTATGCCATTCTTCCGGCGGCTGGTAGTCAGGGGAGAAAGGACACTGGCTCATCGCGTGGGCTCCTTGAGCGGGCGGAGAATGGCTCGTACCGGGCTGGCATCGAGGTTGGCAAAACGCAGCGGCAGCGCGATCAACTCGTAATCTCCCTCCGGCACGTCGTCGAGGACGATGCCTTCGAGAATCGCCATGCCATGCCGGGCGACGGCGTTGTGGGAGTCCATGGTCTTGGACTGCTGCGGGTCCAGGGACGGCGTGTCGATGCCGATCAGGCGCACACCGAGGCTGAACAGCAACTCGACCGTTTGCGGGGCGACGGCGGTGAAATTCGAATCCCAGGCATCCAGCGGCGCCTGTTGATAAGTGCGCAACAGTACACGCTCCGGCAGGTTTTCCAGGCGGCCTTCCAACTGATGCGGCTGCACCAGCGCGCCGCTGCCCAGGCAATGCAGCACCCGGCACGGGCCCATGTACACATCCAGAGACACTTCGCCAATCGGCGCGCCGTCCGCGCTGTAGTGCAACGGCGCGTCCACATGGGCGCCGGTGTGGGGCGACAGGGTGATGCGTCCGACATTCACCGGGCACTCGGGGCCGAACTGCCAGACCCGCTCTTCCTGAAACGGCGTATCACCCGGCCAGGTCGGGGTCGCGGTGCTCAAGGGCGGGCTGATGTCCCACCACGTTTTTATTGGATTCATTTCAAGGCTCTCGGTCGTTACTGGGGTGAATGATACGAGGGCCGGCTGTAAATATTCTTGCGAATTCCAGCGCAAAGCGGGAAATCTTTCGCACTTACTGCGAGGAAATGGCTGATTGGCGCACAGATATTTCGTACCGACTCAATCCTTCAAACAACAAATATCCCCTGTGGGAGCCGGGCTTGCCCGCGATGAGGCCGGCACAGCGTGCCCTTCCATCGCCTGACACTCCGCCACCGCGGGCAAGCCCGGCTCCCACAGGGGTTGGCGGTGACTCACGGATGTGCAAATGACTGCGCTTCTGGGCATCCCGATGTCGAGTCCAGACCACTGGCGGGCCGCCCAAGGCGATAGGGTTCGGACTTCCCTTCCACTGCCTCGGAATCATCATGTCCAAGCCAATCACCGTACTGCGCGACACCCATCCACTGCCGGTGCTGGACGCCTGCAAATGGGAAAAACTCGAAGGCGACCCGCACACCGTCAACCTCAACGCCTACACCAGCGAGGACGGCAGCAAGATCATGGGCACCTGGATCTGCACCCCCGGCAAATGGCGGGTGGAGTATGTGAAGTGGGAATACTGTCACTTCCAGGAAGGCTACTGCGTGATCACCCCGGACGGCCTGGAGCCGATCCATTTGCGGGCTGGGGATATCTTTGTGGTGGAGCCGGGGATGAAGGGGACGTGGGAGGTGGTCGAGACGGTGCGTAAGTATTTTGTGTTTGCCTGATCCCACCTCCTGGAAAGGGGTCGCCCTGGCCCCTTTTACCTCAACGACGACCGTCGCGCCCTTCTGATAAAAGCAGCACCTCCCTGCCCCTCTTCCAATAACAGTCGCTGTTATTCGTGACAACAACCCTTGATATTCGAAAACAATCAATTAGTATTTTGTGACAGAATATTGTGAGCGCCAAGTTCTTGAAAAAATCTCATGACGTAATGCGCAAAATACATAATCAAACTCACCAAACAGTACAACCACTACTTTAGTTATAGATAAGATTGACTTTTGACACCCCCTACACTTTGAGATAGCTTTCTTGCAACCGGTCTATACTCGAATCTCATAGCATTATAACCCGATGATAATAAGAGGTACGGAGAAGGTGCAGAACTTCACATAATCGCAACCTTCACTGCACATTGATGGAAAACGCGCAGCGATTTGAATTAGACTCCAATGAATCAGTTGATTACCCCATTGGTTTGTTCTAAGGACTCCACACGTCTTCCAGCACTTACTGCACGCGGCAGTCGAGACCGCGCTTTTGTAAAAGGATCAAGAAAATGCCTGAAAAAACAACACGTCTGACCATTCTCATCGACTTCCCGACCAAGCAGCGTCTGGAGTCGCTGTCCGAGGAAGTTGACCTTACTATTTCTCAGGTTATTCGCAAGCTGATTCGTGACCATCTCCAGCAATACGAGAGCCAAGTCCCGCCCTCCGTGCTGGAGCCGGAGAAAGAGGATTCATCGCTCTGCTCTTGATATATAAGCCTGGGTAATTTGCCTTTATAAAACTGTGCGGCATAACTTTCTGCTTATTTATCAGCTGGCGCGCAGTTTAATCATGAACACTGCGCGCCACCCCTCTCCAAGTTAAAAACTGGTGATGAACTATGCCTGTGAAACAGCAATGGCTTGCTTGTTATGCTCATCTAAGCAAAGAAATGAATGGGCCTGCTGTATCATCAGACACCGCGCAGCCCTGTACCTTGTTTTTCTCCATGAGCGACGGCACCCAGCGCGCGCATGTTTTTCATATCACGGCAGATAACTTCGAAGCCGCCTGGCAAACCGGTGTGCAGCGCTTGCAGGGAGCCTACGAACGAGACCGTGCGCAGTCAGGCAACATCGTCGAACGTTCATGGATACGCGTCGAATGCGCGATCAACGTAACCGCCATCACCTGGGCCGAACTCAATGCGCGCTTCAAGCGCCACAAGCGTAATTACTTCCGGCGCGGCATCGCCTTCGATGCGGCGCTGCACATCGCGATCACCGAACAGGAACTGAACGCCAACGCGATCCTGTATGGCGGCAACGCTATCAATCACGCGAGCTTCAATGCCGGCAATTTTTCGGTGTACGCCAGGCGCCGTTTTACCGGGCTCAATACAGCCGACCTGATCGCCACACTTGAACCCGAGACCCCCGTGTTCCTGTTCGACACCAAGGGCGTTTTTTGTGCCGAAGACGGCGTGCCCCACCCGCTGAACCCTGGCCCGACAGAAACCGGCTGGCGCACCCTCGCAGCGCTGGAGCCCGGCATGGTAAAGGCGAGCATCATCAGCGCCGCAAGCTACCTGAGCACTCAGGTGCAGGACAGCGGCCAGTTCGTCTACGGCTACTTCCCGTGCTTTGACCGGGCGATAAAAAACTACAACACCCTGCGCCACGCCAGTACCACCTATTCGATGATCGAGGCCTGGGCACTGACCGGCGACGAGGCGCTTAAATCCGCCATCGACCGCTCGCTGGCCTACCTTACCCAGGAACTGATCAAGTCCTACGCGCTGCCCGACGGCAGTGTGGCGGCGTATCTGCTGGACACCGGTGACGAGATCAAACTGGGCGGCAATGCCGTGTGTTTGTTGGCGCTGGTCAAATACAGCGAAGTCACCGGCACCCGCCACTATCTACCCGTGCTGGAAGCCCTGGCCAATGGCATGGCCTGGATGCAGGACGCGACCACCGGCGCCTTCGTGCACGTCTTGCATGGCCGTGACCTTACCGTCAAAGAGGCGTTCCGGATCATCTACTATGACGGCGAGGCCGCGTTCGGGTTGATCCGCCTCTACGGCCTCACCGGCGATGAGCGCTGGTTAACCGTGGTGGAAAAAGCCTTCGACTACTTCATCGAAAAACAGCACTGGCGCGAGCACGATCACTGGCTCAGCTATTGCGTGAACGAACTGACCCGCTACCGACCTGACGAAAATTATTTCCGCTTCGGCCTGAATAACGTCGCCGGTTATCTGGGGTTCGTGCAACAGCGCATCACCACCTTTCCGACGCTACTGGAATTGATGATGGCTGCGCAGCAGATGCTCGAACGCATCGCCCAGCAAGCGCAATTGCGCCACCTGCTCACCGAGATCGACCTGCACGCGTTTTACCGCGCCCTGCATCATCGTGCGCGCTATTTGTTCAACGGGTATTTCTGGCCGGAAACGGCGATGTATTTCGCCAATCCTGCGCGCATTGCCGGCTCGTTTTTTATCCGTCACCACGCGTTCAGGGTGCGCATCGACGACGTGGAGCATTACCTCTCGGGGCTGATTGCCTACCACCGCTACCTGCTCGACGGCGCGCCGCAAGTGAGCCTGGCCCAGGACGCAGCGCCCCTCGGCTGGGTCTGGGACGCCAACACCCTGGCTCGGGTGACACACGGCACCTGGGCCAAACAGCCACCACCCGGTTGGTACACGTCGGGTTTGACGCCGTCCATGCAGTTTTTCAAACCCCAGCGCATGCTCAATCGGCACCCCAGCAAGGTGGGACCGAACGAAGTGCAGTCAGCGCTGCGCTGGGCCCAGGCCAGTCCTGAGCGGCGCCCCTCGGCGTTCTTGTGTGTAGACCCGACGCCCTACCTGGACAGCGGCCTGCCGGTGTTACAGGTCGCCGATACCAGCGAGGCCATGCTGCAAATGGGTCGATACGCCAGGCAGCAATTCACTGGCCAGGTGTTCGGCGTCACCGGCAGCTTCGGTAAAACCACCGTGGTCGCCATGCTCGGCCACGCCCTGAAACACTGGGGCGAAGTGGGCCACACCGAGGCCAACGCCAACCTGCCCCATGGGATCGCCTGGAACCTGGCGAGCATGCCCCGTCCGGCCAAATTCTGGGTACTGGAAATGGCCGTGGGCCGCATGCCGATTAACTCGGAGCTGGTGCGCCCACACATTGCTATCGTGACCGGGCTGGCTCCTGCGCACCTGGAATACCATGGCACCCTGGAAAACCTGGCGCGTAAAAAGAGCGCGATCTTCCGCTCGATGGCACCGGGTGGGCACGCGGTGCTGTGCCGCGATATGCCGCACTACGAGGTGTTCGCCCAGGCCGCCGAAGTCGCGCGCTTGCACGTGACCAGCTATGGCGAACACGCTGATGCCGATGTGCGCCTGCTCGACGTGTGCAGCGAGGCCGACCGGGTCTACGTCACCGCGCAACGTGACACGCAACGGCTGGATTTCAGCCTGAGTGCTCGCGGCCGACACATGGTGCTCAACGCACTGGGGGTGCTGGCGTCGCTGTTCGCCGCCGGGCTTGACGCCGACCAGGCACTGGAAGTGCTGACCGGCTTCCAACCGGTGGAAGGTCGCGGCAATATCCGCTCGATCAAATGCACCGACGGGCATTTCCAGCTGATCAACGATGCGTACAACGCCAACCCCGGCTCGATGGCTGCGGCCTTGCGTTCGATGGCCGACCTGCCCGTGGCCTCGCGGCACCGGGTAGTAGTGTTGGGCGACATGCTGGAGCTGGGCCCCGACGCCCAGCGCTACCACCTGGAACTGGCTGACTCGCTGCGCGCGGCGGCGCCCCGGCATTTGGTGCTGTGCGGGCCGCTGATGCGTGAGGTGTACCGGGTGCTGCGCAGTGAACTGTCAGTGCAGTGGTTCGAGGATGCCACGGCATTAGGCCAGGCGTTGGCGCGCCACCCCGGCCAGTGGTTCCAGGCGGGGGATTGGGTACTGGTGAAAAGCTCCGGTGGTACCGGGTTGTCGCAGATCTGTGATTGGCTGAACACGACCGAACAGGCGGTGCCGGCGGGTTAGCCCGCGCAGCCCGCTGCTGTCCTCAGGCCAATGTCATTGCGCAGTTGGTGAAACATCGCAGGCACACCCTGCGCCTTGACCAACTGCGCCTGATGCCCGGCGCGAATCAACGCCCGGTAAAAACGCTCCTGCAACACAAATGGGGTTACCTGGTCATCCACGCTGCCAATCACGAACAACTGCCGCGCAGGCGCAACGGCAATGCCGGCCAGGTGCTCCAGGGGATCGTAGGGGTGCAATAAACCATTGGTGTCGCGTCCCGGACGCGAAGGCAGGCCTTTGCTTTGACGCAACATCTGCGCGCGCTGCACCAGGGCAAACGCGCCGGAAGTCATCACTGCACACTTCACATCGGTACGCCCCAAGGTCAACAACGCCGCGGCCACCGTGGCGCCGCCGCTGTGCCCCAGCAACACAAACTGCCCGATGCCGTAACGCTTGCGCAGCTCGTTGAGCGCAGCGTCCAGCACAATGAATTCCCGCGCCT
>NZ_JACARK010001645.1:0-306 GCF_013386655.1 Pseudomonas sp. K5002
CCAACAGCGGCATGAACCTGCTGCGCGAACGCCTGGCGCCGCTGCAGCAGGGCGGTCGGTTCTTTGCCGAAGTCGGCATCAGCGGCGCCCATCGCGAAAGCCTGCGCTGGCTGCGGGAAAACCGCGCCGACCTTGCCGCCATCGACAGCGTGACCTACGACTACCTCGCCCGTTTTGCGCCAGAGGAAGTGGCCGGGCTGAGGATCGTCACCCGCAGCGCGCCCAGCCCGACGCTGCCTTACATCAGCGCGTCGGGCTCAAATGAACACCTGCGGGAGGTCATGAACCTGGCCTTGCAGGATCTGC
>NZ_JACARK010001646.1:0-636 GCF_013386655.1 Pseudomonas sp. K5002
TGCCGTCGGTGACGGAGATCAGCAGGATAGGGCGATCCAGCGCGGCAAGGCCTTGCAGCAGGCCGCCGCAGCCAAGGACTTCGTCATCCGGATGTGGCGCGATGATCACGGCGCGGCTGCCTTCAGGCACCAGTTCGGCAATGTCTACGCAAGGCAGCTCGGCCAGTCGCGACGAGCTTTGCCACACATGCAAGGGCGTGCCCTGGCCGACGATTGGATTGATCTTCATAGTTCCCATCTCCCTGGGCGCTCATCGGCGACTTGTTGACCAAGGGCGGCCAGGTCGCGCTCGGCATGACTTTGCCGCAGGTACACCGGCAAGTCGGCCATCAACTGGGCAAAATGCGGGTCCTTGCAATACGGCCCGGCGCCCAGTGCTCGGCCGACATGGTGAATCACCTGGTCGACGGTTTCTTCGATACAGGCCCGTGCCTGTTGTGCCAGCAGCCGGGCATCTGCCTTGGGCTGCCGGTCGATATGGGTGGCGCTGTCGCGCAGCACACAGGCCGCGCTGTGCAAGGCACTGTCGACGCTGCCAAGGTGCGCCAGGGCGTGGGGCTCCGGGCGTTTTGCGCACTGCTCGCGCAAGGCCTCCGCCAAGCGTTGTGCCGCGCCGTACCAGCAGGCGGCGATGCC
>NZ_JACARK010001647.1:0-321 GCF_013386655.1 Pseudomonas sp. K5002
CGCCATCGCTGAACGGCGCATAGAAGCGCGCCAGTCGCCTCACAAGCCGTTGGATGTGCTGGTGCAGCATCTGGTGAGCATGGCGCTGGGCGGCGGCTTTGTGCCGGATGAGCTGCTGGCGGAGGTGCGCACCGCGTGGGCCTATCGTGACCTGAGCGCAGCAGACTGGGCCTGGGCCCTGGGCTTCGTGCGCCATGGTGGCCTGTCGCTGACGGCCTACCCGGATTACCGCCGGGTCGAGCCGGACGAACACGGCATCTGGCGCGTCCCCGACGCACGCCTGGCGCGGCGCCATCGCATGAGCGTGGGTACGATCGTCAG
>NZ_JACARK010001648.1:0-477 GCF_013386655.1 Pseudomonas sp. K5002
GCGCGCCTGCCTGGAGCCCGAAGCCCTGCGCCAGAGCGCGCCGAACCTCGACCGCGACCTGCTGCACGCCATGTTGCAGCGCGTGCTCGATGCGCAAAACAGCGCCCATTGCAGCCTGGAAGAGATCGAGCAGATCGAGGAAGACCTGCACCAGCACTGCCTCGCCGGCCTGCAAAATCGCAAGATCGCCGCGCTGATTCGCCAGGGGCAGAGCCCGATGATCATCAGCCGGATTTTCTACCGGCTGCTGGGCATCGGTGCCGATCCGGCGATGCTGGCCGAGCACCGGCTGATCCTTGAGCTGTTGCTGCATGGCGCCTTCGACGCCGCCGCACTGAACCTGCGCGAGCACCTGCAACGGGCCCGGCAGCGGATGTTGCAGCGGTTGAAAGTGCTGTCGGTGCTGCCCGAACAGCCGTTGCCGGCCTACCTGCACAAACTCAGCTGACGAAATGCAATCGAAAATGTGGGAGCGGG
>NZ_JACARK010001649.1:0-980 GCF_013386655.1 Pseudomonas sp. K5002
CAGGCCGTGCAGGCTGCCGGTGGCGTGGGGCAGGGCGGGCACCCGCTCGCCGTTGAGGAACGGCAGCATGCTCACGCCGTCGGCTCCGATCGGTGCCTCGGCCACCAACGCGTTGAACGCCGCCAGGTCCAGGTCGAACAGCTCGCGGATGACCCCAGTGGCGTTGGTCAGGTTCATGGTGCAGATCAACGGCAGCCAGCCGCCGCTGGAGGAGCAGAAGGTCGCGACCGACGCCTGCGGGCTGACGTTGGCCTGATCGGCAAAGGCATACACGGTACCGGATGAACCCAGGCTCATGGTGATCACGCCGGGGGCGATATTGCCGGTGCCGATGGCGCCCATCATGTTGTCGCCGCCGCCGCTGGACACCCGCGCATTCGGGTTGATGCCCAGGCGCTCGGCGATGGCTGGCAGGATGGTGCCCACTGGCTGGTTGGCCTCGATCAACTCGGGCAGCGCAGCTTCCAGGCGCCCGTCGGGATCGATGTGGCGCAACAGTGCCAGGTCCCATTCACGGGTGCGCACGTTGAAATAACCGGTGCCGGAGGCATCGCCGTATTCGGCGCAGGCGCGGCCGGTGAGCCAGTAGTTGAGGTAGTCGTGGGGCAGCAGGATATGCGCGATGCGTGCGAACACCTCCGGGTGTTGCTCGCGGGTCCACAGCAGTTTGGACACGGTGTAGCCCGGCGCGATGGCCACGCCGAGGCGTTCCAGGGAGCCACTTTCACCGCCCAGGTGTTGCAGCAGGCGATCATTTTCCGGCGCGGTTTCGGTGTCGCACCACAGCTTGGCGGGGCGCAGCACCTGGCCTTGGTCACCCAGTAATACCAGGCCGTGTTGCTGGCCGGAAACGCCGATGGCGAGTATGTCCTGGCCGTCAACCCCGGCCTGTTGCAAGGCGCGGTGAGTGGCTTCGGTAAACGCGTCCAGCCACTCCTGGGTGTGCTGTTCGCGGCGGCCATTGGCACCGCTGATCAGCG
>NZ_JACARK010001650.1:0-486 GCF_013386655.1 Pseudomonas sp. K5002
GACGAACCGACCACCGCCCTGGACGTCACCACCCAGGCGCATATCCTCGCCACCTTGCGCCGCTTGTGCAAAAGCCAGGGCGTGGCGGCGGTGTATGTGTCCCATGACCTGGCGGTGATCAAGGACCTGGTGGACCGGGTGATGGTGATGTACGCCGGGCGGATTGTTGAAACGGCTACTCGGGACGCCTTGTTCAGTCGGCCATCCCATCCCTACACCCGGGGCTTGTTGGCGGCGATTCCCGATGTGGCCGGGCGCCGAGAATTACGGGCGATTGGCGGGCATGCCCCCGCGCCTGGGCAGCGGCCTCAAGGCTGTGGCTTCGGGCCGCGGTGCGAGCGTTTTCGGGCAGGGTGTTCGCAGCAGGAACCGCTATTGCAGCCGCTGTCGCCAGGGCATGAAGTGGCGTGTCTTGCACCCCATGGTCAGCCGTTGCAGCGCATCGCCCTGGCGCCGATTGCTGCGGTGGACGCGCGCACCGACAAG
>NZ_JACARK010001651.1:0-847 GCF_013386655.1 Pseudomonas sp. K5002
GCCGTTCCTGTCGATGCTTGAAGTGTTGGCCGAGCGCGAGGAAACCCGGCCGGTCACGCTGGTCTACGGCGTGACGCGGGACCAGGACCTGGTGATGGTCGAGGCGCTGGAGGCGTTCGCCCAACGCCTGCCCAACTTCGGTTTTGTCACCTGCGTGGCCGACCCCCAGACCGCGCACCCCCGGCAGGGGTATGTCACCCAGCACATGGCCGCTGACGTGCTGAACGATGGCGACGTGGATGTGTACCTGTGCGGGCCGCCACCGATGGTCGACGCGGTACGCCAGCACTTCAAGAACCAGGGTGTCACCCCCGCCAGCTTCCACTACGAGAAGTTCACCCCCAACACCATCGTCACCGGCGACGCCGCCTGAGGAATCCCCCATGACTCCACGTTTCAACACCCAGGTTGCGCTGGTGACCGGCGCCGCCCAGGGCATCGGTCGGCGGGTTGCCGAGCGTTTGCTGGAAGAGGGCGCCTGGCTGGTGGCCGTCGATCGCTCGGAACTCGTGCATGAATTGCAGCATGAGCGGGCGCTGATCCTCACCGCC
This sequence comes from Pseudomonas sp. K5002, assembly GCF_013386655.1. NCBI lineage: Bacteria > Pseudomonadati > Pseudomonadota > Gammaproteobacteria > Pseudomonadales > Pseudomonadaceae > Pseudomonas > Pseudomonas sp. K5002. Next base: position 552 of record NZ_JACARK010001651.1, read on the forward strand.
GACCTGGAGCAGCATGCCGAATGTGCCCGTGTGATGGCCGCTGCCAAGGCACGGTTCGGGCGTATCGACATCCTGGTCAACAACGTCGGCGGGACCATCTGGGCCAAGCCCTTCGAGCACTACGCCGAGAACGAAATCGAAGCCGAGGTGCGCCGCTCGCTGTTCCCGACCCTGTGGTGCTGCCATTGCGTGTTGCCCTACATGCTGGAGCAGGGCAGCGGTGCCATCGTCAATGTCTCGTCCGTGGCCACGCGCGGAGTGAACCGTGTGCCGTATGGCGCGGCCAAGGGCGGCGT
>NZ_JACARK010001652.1:0-394 GCF_013386655.1 Pseudomonas sp. K5002
CCAGGCGTGGCGGGGCGACGTAGCCCTCGGCGCACACCACTGTGGCCAACGCCTGGCTTTGCGCCGTTTGCGGCAGGCGAGTGATTTGCCCGCGGATGCGCTTGAGGGGCAAGTCAGCGCTGAAGGAAAACCGCTTGATCTCGGCGGCGCCGGCCAGCACGACCACACTGGCTTGAGCCAGAACCGTATCGCCCTGCAACGCCTGCCACTGACTGTCGACCTGCTTGAGCTCAAGGGCGTCGTGGTGCTGGAGCACTTCGATCAGCGGGTGCCTGGCTTGCCATTCGCACAGCGCCGGCGGGTGAACCCAGCCGCCTTCGGGGAAGAACAAGCCGCCGTGCTCCAGCGTTATCCCGGCGCGCGCCTGTGCCTGCTCTTTATCCAGCAGGTGCAA
>NZ_JACARK010001653.1:0-556 GCF_013386655.1 Pseudomonas sp. K5002
TGCTCGCGGCCGGGTTTCATCGCGGCCTGGTCCCACTCACCCAACACGCCCAGCCACCAGCAGAAATCGCGGTTGCGATAGGCACGCGGTGGGCGGTCGTGAGCACCCACCGACAGGTACACCTGGCGCCCGGAGCGTTGCAGTTCGTCGGCGATCTGCACCCCGGAGGAACCCGCCCCCACCACCAGCACCGCGCCGGCCGGCAGTTGCGCGGGGTTGCGGTAGTCGGCGGAGTGGATCTGGTGCAGCGCGCTGTCTTGAGGGGCAATCGCCGGAATCACCGGCTTCTGGAACGGCCCGGTGGCCGCCACCACGCGGTTGGCTTCGATCACGCCTTCGCTGGTGTGGATGGTGAAGCCTGGGCGACCGACATTGCGCACCACCGAGGTCACGTCGACGCCGGTACGAATCGGTGCATTGAACTTGCGTGCATAGGCTTCGAAGTAGTCCGCCACACGCTCTTTCGGCGCAAAGCCATCGGGGGCGACGTTATCGAAGGCCAGGCCCGGAAAACGGTCATGCCAGGCCGGGCCGTTGGCGACCAGCGAGTCCCAGC
>NZ_JACARK010000171.1:0-3360 GCF_013386655.1 Pseudomonas sp. K5002
GCGGAACCAATACCAGCCATCACCCAAATAACGGATATACACCCAAAACACGCCCAATCTCACCAAAGACAACACCCAGTGACCACTGAGGCAACCTGTCACGCGGCAAAAGACCACGCCTTGCTCTCGCGAAAATGGGACTACTCTTTCAGCAATGCTTGACCCAGATCAAAACCTTCGCCGGGATTGCTCTGGCGGCCGCAAGGCCAGAATCCCTGCGTGGTTGGTTATAAAAAGAAACGAATTTGAATTCGCCACACTCCATATCCGTGGGGGCAGTGGGTGCAGGCCTCCAGCCAGCATTCGGTATTACCTGACAGAGGAAGACTTATGTTCGGTTTGGAGGCGCTAGATCTCGCCCGAATTCAATTCGCGTTCACCATCTCATTCCATATCCTGTTCCCGGCCATCACCATCGGCCTGGCCAGTTACCTTGCGGTGCTGGAAGGCCTGTGGCTCAAGACCCACAATGACACCTACCGTGACCTCTACCATTTCTGGTCGAAGATCTTTGCCGTCAACTTCGGCATGGGCGTGGTCTCCGGCCTGGTCATGGCCTATCAGTTCGGCACCAACTGGAGCCGCTTCTCGGACTTCGCCGGTGCCGTCACCGGGCCGTTGCTGACTTATGAGGTGCTCACGGCGTTCTTCCTCGAAGCCGGCTTCCTTGGGGTCATGCTGTTCGGCTGGAACAAGGTCGGACGCAAGCTGCACTTCTTTGCCACGGTGATGGTGGCCGTCGGCACGCTGATCTCGACTTTCTGGATTCTTGCCTCCAACAGCTGGATGCAGACGCCACAGGGCTTTGAAATCATTGATGGCCGGGTGATTCCAACCGATTGGCTGGCCGTGATCTTCAACCCGTCGTTCCCCTACCGCCTGATGCACATGGCCACGGCCGCGTTCGTCGCTACCGCGTTCTTCGTCGGCTCCTCGGCGGCCTGGCACTTGCTGCGCGGCAAGGACAACCCGGCGATCCGCACCATGCTGTCGATGGCAATGTGGATGGCGCTGATCGTTGCACCGATCCAGGCGGTCATCGGTGACTTCCACGGCCTGAATACCCTCAAGCATCAGCCGGCGAAGATCGCCGCGATTGAAGGCCACTGGGAAAATATCGGCAACGAGCCCACGCCGCTGATCCTGTTCGGCTGGCCGGACATGAAGGCTGAAAAAACCAAGTTCGCAGTAGAAATTCCGTACCTGGGCAGCCTGATCCTGACCCACTCCCTGGACAAGCAGGTGCCGGCCCTCAAGGAGTTTCCGCCTGAGGACCGTCCCAACTCGACCATCGTGTTCTGGTCGTTCCGGGTCATGGTGGGCCTGGGCTTCCTGATGATCTTCACCGGCCTGTTCAGCCTCTGGCTGCGCCGTGGCGACAAAATGTACACATCCAAGCCGTTCCTGTACCTGGCGCTGTGGATGGGCCCGTCCGGCCTGATCGCGATTCTCGCTGGCTGGTTCACCACCGAGATCGGCCGACAGCCGTGGGTGGTCTACGGGCTGATGCGCACGGCAGACGCCTCGTCCAACCACAGTTTTGCGCAGATGAGCATTACGTTGGTGTTGTTTGTGGTGGTGTACTTCGCGCTGTTCGGCGCGGGCCTGGGCTACATGATGCGCCTGGTGCGCAAAGGGCCTGTGACCCACGAAAGCACCGAGCCCACCCACGGTGGCCCTGGGCAGAAACGCACACCGGCGCGTCCGTTGTCGGCGGCTGATGACAGTGCCGATGCCGATCACGGCGACACCTTGAACAAGGGGAACTGAGCCATGGGTATTGATCTTCCGCTGATCTGGGCCGTGATCATCATCTTCGGCATCATGATGTACGTGGTCATGGATGGCTTCGACCTGGGGATCGGCATTCTCTTCCCGTTTATCCCGGGCAAGACCGACCGTGACGTGATGATGAACACCGTCGCCCCCGTGTGGGATGGCAACGAAACCTGGCTGGTACTCGGCGGCGCGGCGTTGTTTGGCGCGTTCCCGCTGGCCTATTCGGTGGTGCTCTCGGCGCTGTACCTGCCACTGATGCTGATGCTGATCGGGCTGATCTTTCGCGGCGTGGCGTTTGAGTTCCGCTTCAAGGCCAAGGACGACAAGCGTCACCTGTGGGACAAGGCCTTCATCGGCGGCTCGCTGGCAGCGACGTTCTTCCAGGGCGTGGCGCTGGGGGCGTTCATTGATGGCATCCCGGTGGTCGACCGGCAGTTTGCCGGTGGCTCCCTGGACTGGCTGACGCCGTTCACGATGTTCTGCGGCGTGGCCCTGATCGTGGCGTATGCGCTGCTGGGCTGCACCTGGCTGATCATGAAGACCGAAGGCAGCTTGCAGGAGAAGATGCACAACCTGGCCCGGCCCCTGGCCTTCGTGGTGCTGGCGGTGATCGGTATCGTCAGCCTCTGGACGCCGCTGGCCCACCCGGAAATCGCCTCGCGCTGGTTCACCCTGCCGAACCTGTTCTGGTTCCTGCCGGTGCCGATCCTGGTGCTGGTAACCATGTACGGCCTGATTCGCGCCGTGGCCCGCAATGCGCACTACACGCCGTTCCTGCTGACACTGGTGCTGATCTTCCTTGGCTACAGTGGCTTGGGGATCAGCCTGTGGCCGAACATCATCCCGCCGTCAGTTTCGATCTGGGACGCCGCCGCACCGCCGCAAAGCCAGGGCTTCATGCTGGTGGGCACCTTGTTCATCATTCCGTTCATCCTGGGCTACACCTTCTGGAGCTACTACGTGTTCCGCGGCAAGGTCACCCACGAAGACGGTTATCACTAGGAGGATTGACTCATGTCCGGCAAACCTTCGTTGCACGACATCGAACAGGCCGAGAAAAAGCCGCTCTGGCAGCGCCTGGGCTGGCTGGCGATGATCTGGACCGGCAGCGTCCTGGCCCTGTTCGTGGTGGCCAGCCTGATGCGCATGTTCATGAATGCCGCGGGCCTGACCACCCACTGACATCCCGTTGTAACTATTGCCCTCCTTTATGGAGGGCTTTTTTATTTGCGCGCCTTGAGGACCACGAACTTCGGCGTGGTCGCCACTTGCTCGACGCCACGGAACAACCGCGCCAACTTGGTGTGATAACCCAAGTGACGGTTGCCGACGATATACAGGGCGCCGCCCACTACCAGCGCTTCCCGCGCCTGCTGGAACATGCGCCAGGCGAGGAAGTCTCCCACCACTTGCTGCTGGTGGAACGGCGGGTTGCACAGCACCACATCCAGTGACTGCGCTTCCTGATCGGCCAGGCCGTCGCCGGGGCGAATCAGCACGTCACGTTCGCCCAGCGCCGCGCGCCAGTTCTCGGCCGCCGATTGCACCGCCATATAAGACTCGTCGACCAGCGTGTACTGC
>NZ_JACARK010001654.1:0-618 GCF_013386655.1 Pseudomonas sp. K5002
CGGTCAACGAACTGCGCTCGGTGGTGCGCCGCTATGCCCGCGAGCGCCAGAACCAGCAGTTCGGCATCTACACCGGCTCTGCCGCCAGCGGCCGCATCGCGATGCTCGAAAACGCGCCCCTTTGACACGCACCTACAGGACTCTTGCATGAAAACCACGGTCAGCGCCCTTGAGGGCAACCGCCTCAACCTGTTTATCGACGGTCGCTTTGTCGCTCCCGACAGCGGCAGCTATGTCGACAGTTTCGACCCCACCACCGGCCAGTCCTGGTACCAGTTCGCCCAGGCCGATGCCGGCGACGTGGCCCGCGCCGTCGCTTCCGCCCACAAGACCTTCAACGACCCGCAGTGGCGCAACATGACACCCACCGCACGCGGCAAATTGTTGTATCGCCTGGCCCAGCTGGTGGCCGAGCACGCCGAAGAACTGGCGCTGCTGGAAACCCGCGACAACGGCAAGCTGCTGCGGGAAATGCGCGCGCAAATGAGCGCCCTGCCCGATGCCTACGTCTACTTCGCCGGCATGGCCGACAAGCTGCAAGGCGAGGTGATCCCGGTCAACAAGCTCAACCAGCTCAACTACAGCAGCCGCGAGCCGTTGGGCGTGGTCGGCATGATC
>NZ_JACARK010001655.1:0-822 GCF_013386655.1 Pseudomonas sp. K5002
ACCGGCTGCGCTCGCCGAGGTCATGGCCCCGGTGTTTACCGCCGCCGACACCGGCACCCCGGACGACTTGCCCTGGGTCTGGATGTTCGCGGCGTTTACAACGCGCAACGCGGCAATGTTGATGTTGCCCGAGACCCGAATCCCCGCCTCACCCGCATCGATGGTACCCAGCGGGGCGATCAGGTCGATGTCTCCGGCCGGCACTTCGGGAATCGGGTTCAAGGTGGCAATCCCCGCCCCGGTGCTCGGCACCGCCGGCGACAGGGCCACGTTGCCCCAGTTGTCGTAGACACGCTTGGGCGGCGTGTACACCACGGTGGTCTTGGATCCGCGACCGGCGTTGATGTCGCCCTCGCCGGACCAGCCCATGATCGAGCCGCCGAAGGTGGTCATGATGCGGCTCTGGCCCAGCAGGATGCTGCCCATGGAATACAGCTGGATATCGCCGGCGCCCTGGGTGATCACACCGGCGGTGGACGGCGGTGCCGCGCCTTCGATGCCGAAGGTCTGCCCACCGCCCGGGGTGAGCATCTGGATCGAGCCGCCGAAATTGGTGTGTACACCGGAGCCGCCGAACAACGTGATATCGCCCTTGTAGGTGATCGGGTTGCCGGCCACGTCCTTGCCCGGGAACAGCGCGGCAATCGCTGCACGCCCCCGTACATAGCTGCCCTGGCGCACACCGCCCACCGCGTTGTACTCACGGCCGGCGGCCTTGAGTTCGGCGAAGTACACATCACGGGCGAACACCCGTTGCTGTTCAGCGGGCAGTGCGGCGTAAACCGCGCGGGCCTGCTCGCGGGTGCCGACGAAACCGAAGCG
>NZ_JACARK010001656.1:0-343 GCF_013386655.1 Pseudomonas sp. K5002
GCAAGGTGGTGTTCGACAACAACTACCGGCCACGCCTGTGGGCCAGCGTGGACGCCGCACGCGCGGCGTATCACGCGGTGTTGGCCGAGGTGGATATCGCCTTGCTGACCGAGGATGACGAACGCGCGTTGTTCGGCTATGAAGACAGCGAGCAGGTGTTTGCGGCGTACCCGACGATTGCCGAGGTGGTGCTCAAGCGCGGGGCGGATGCGTGTTTGATTCGCTGTGAGGGGGAGCGGTTCGAGGTGCCGGCGCTGGTGGTGGAGAAGGTGGTCGACACCACGGCGGCGGGGGATTCGTTCAGTGCGGCGTACCTGGCCAGTCGGCTCAAGGGCGGCTCGCC
>NZ_JACARK010001657.1:0-423 GCF_013386655.1 Pseudomonas sp. K5002
ATCCGGTCCAGCAGCGGCCCCGAGAGTTTGTTGCGATAGCGCTGGATCTGCTCCGGCGTGCAGCGACAGCGCCCACTGGGCTCGCCCACATAGCCGCAAGGGCAGGGGTTCATCGCCGCCACCAACTGAAAGCGCGCCGGGAAACGCACCCGGTCGCGAGCGCGGGAAATCACGATATGCCCGGACTCCAGCGGCTCACGCAGCACCTCCAGGACCTTGCGATCAAACTCCGGCAACTCGTCGAGAAACAACACACCGTGATGGGCCAGGGTGATTTCCCCCGGCTGCGGTTTCGAGCCGCCGCCCACCAGCGCCGGGCCGGATGCCGAATGATGCGGCTGGCGAAATGGCCGGTGTGGCCAATGGCTCAGCGGCGCCAGGCTGACCACCGATTGAATCGCCGCCACCTCCAGCGCTTCCTGT
>NZ_JACARK010001658.1:0-603 GCF_013386655.1 Pseudomonas sp. K5002
CTGGCCGTCGCTCAACTGGCGATACACGGTCTGCAAATCTTCCAGCAATACCCGCCAGGAAACGCCGTCCACCACCAGGTGATGGATCGCGATCAGCAGCCGGCGCTGGCCTTGCGGGCCGTCCACCAGTAACGCGCGCAACAACGGGCCATGGGCGAGGTTGAGGCTGCGCTGGGTGTCGGTGAACAGCGCGCTGCACTGTTCCATGTCCGCCACCTGGGCTTGCAACAGCAGGCCGCCTTCCGGCACCGCCAAGTGTTCGGCGTGCCATTGGGCGTCGCGCTGGGTGAAGCTCAGGCGCAGGGCGTCATGATGTTCCAGCACCGCCAGCAACGCTTGCTCCAGGCGATGAGGTTCCAGGGCCTGAACCGGCTCCAGCAGCAATGCCTGGTTCCAGTGTTGGCGCTCCGGGATGTCGGTGTCGAAGAACCAGTGCTGGATCGGCGTCAGCCCGGACGCGCCGGTCAACACGCCTTGTTCGGCGCTGACCTGCTCGCTGCGGGTCGCCACGGCGGCCAGGGTTTGCACGGTCTGGTGCTGGAACAAATCACGCGGGCTGAAATGAATCCCTGCCTGCCGGGCCCGGCTGACCACCTGGATCGA
>NZ_JACARK010001659.1:0-436 GCF_013386655.1 Pseudomonas sp. K5002
CCCGAGCGGGTGGCCGCCATGCTGCCCCATCGCCGCCGCTGGGCCGAGCGCGAAGGGTTGGACCCGATGTTCGTGGTCCCGCTGTTTGCGCAGATCATCCAATGGAATATCGACCAGCAAGTGCGCCACTGGCGCCAGCAGCATCAAGGAGCGGAGCATGAGTGAACGTCTGCCGGGATTGCTTCAGGCGCTGACCGAGGGCGAACGCCTGGCGCGCGAGAAGGGCGGCGCAGTGCTGGTGGTGTTCAGCCTGGCCTCGGAGCGCCTGGACCCGCTGCGGTTATTTGCCGCCAACCGCCAGGTACTCGGGCAAAGCCTGTTCTGGTCAAGTGACCGGGGCGCACTGGCCATGGCCGGCTTTGGTTGTACCGAGGAAATCAGCCCCGGGGCCGATGACCGCTTCAACGCCAGTGCCCTGGCGTGGCAGGCGTTGCTC
>NZ_JACARK010001660.1:0-371 GCF_013386655.1 Pseudomonas sp. K5002
GACCTGCCGGTGTTTGTGCCCCAGCGCCAGGACCTGTTCGACGAGCGCCCGCAACAAACCCTGCCGTGGGAACAACTGCGCGAACGCCTGCGGGCGCGGCTGGGGGATGACGCGGTGCAAGGCCTGCGGTTTCACGCCGACCACCGCCCCGAATGCGCCTGGCAAGCCGGTGCAGACACTCGCCCATGCACCCCCTCAAATAACGTGCAGCGCCCGGGCTGGTTGCTGCATGAACCGACGCCTCTGGCCGAGCAAGGTCTACACATCCTGATGGGCCCGGAACGCATCGAGTCCGGCTGGTGGGATGGCGCCGATGTGCGCCGCGATTACTACCTGGTGCGCACCCGCGCCGGCCAGCAGGGCTGGGCTTA
>NZ_JACARK010001661.1:0-449 GCF_013386655.1 Pseudomonas sp. K5002
CAAGCCACGCAACAGGTAGTCGTGCAGGGCGGCTTCGTGAGCCGTCACCGCCTGCTGGTCCAGGGAACTCAGGTAATCCAGGGTTGCCCCCAGGCCGATCACGCTGGCGATCGGCGGAGTCCCGGCTTCGAAACCGAGGGGCGCCGGGCGGAAACTGGCGCTTTGATAATCAGCCTGCTGCACCATCTCGCCCCCAAACTGCCAGTGGCGCAGGTGATGCAGGGCTTCGGTGCGGCCATACAGCACGCCGACGCCGTCCGGCCCATAGAGTTTATGGCTGGAAAACACGTAGAAGTCGCAGCCCAGGGCCTGCATATCATGGCGACCATGCACGATGCCCTGGGCGCCATCGACCACCGTCAGTGCATCGTGGGCCTTGGCCAGCGCCAGCAGTTGCGGCAACGGCTGCCAGGCGCCAAGTACGTTGGACAGTTGGCTCACCGCCAGCA
>NZ_JACARK010001662.1:0-869 GCF_013386655.1 Pseudomonas sp. K5002
GGCGTACCAGTACGAGCAACGTGGCTATCTGTTCGCCGACCTGAGCACCGACCGTGGCCAATGGCGCCAGACGCTGCTGGCCGACGGCAGCGACCTGCAACTGGAAGGCAGCTCTGCGGTGAACCTGCACCTGGACGCCAGCCAGCGCCGCGTGCAACTGCTGCATGGTGAGATTCTGGTAACAGTGGCCAAGGACACCCAGCGCCCGTTTTATGTCGACACCCCGCAGGGCAGCATTCGCGCCCTGGGCACGCGTTTTATCGTCGAACTCAGCGACACCGCCACCGTGGTCAAGATGCTCGAATCCTCGACCCGCATCGACAGTGCCGGGCATACGATTACCCTCGGCCCCGGCGAGCAGGTGCGCCTGGATGCAAGCGGGCCCGGCACGCCGAAAAGCGTTGATGTGCAAGCGCAGCAGCAAGCCTGGACGGCCCACCAGTTGCTGGCCAACGACGAGCCGCTGGCGGATGTACTTGAGCGCCTGGCGCGGCATCGCCCGGGTGTGCTGATGTTCGATCGCCAGGCGCTGCAAGGCATTCGGGTGACGGTGATGCTGCCGACGGACGACAGCGACCGCGCATTGCGCCTGCTCACACGCACCCTGCCGATTGAAGTCAGCACCTACACCCCGTGGCTCACACGTGTGCGCCTGAAATCCCCCGCCGGATAATTCTTACGCACCGTTGCGTGTTTTCGGTTTTGCCGCGTCCTTTCCTTGGCCAACATCCAAAGGAGCACCGATAACATGTCTTCAACCCCCACACGCGGCGGCCTGTTGCTGGCCAGTCGACTGTTGCTTGGCTGCCTGCCCCTGGCGGTGCCGGGCCTGGCCTACGCGCAGCAGCAGGTACAGGCGTTCGACATCG
>NZ_JACARK010000172.1:0-47717 GCF_013386655.1 Pseudomonas sp. K5002
TGCAGTCAGGGGTTTTGTTTTGGGCGGTCGGAAAATTTGGGCGGTCGAATTTCAAGCATCTTCAATGCTAACGTCCTGCCTTTCTATGCAATGGCCTAATGCATGGCTATCATGCGTGCCTCATTGTGAGGCGAGACCTGCATGCTGACGTTGTTGAAACTTCTAAAAGATGGTCGATTCCACTCCGGGGAGGCGCTCGGTGCTGCCTTGGGTGTCAGTCGCAGTGCTGTATGGAAGCAGCTTCAGCATCTCGAGGCGGAATTGGGTCTACCTATCCATAAAGTGCGCGGCAGGGGGTATCAGTTGGCTGCGCCCCTGATACTGTTAAGTGCCGATGAAATAGCTCGGCATGTACCTGTTCCTGCATGGCCTGTTCATATCTCTGACTCCATTGACTCTACCAATGCCGAGGCATTGCGGCTGATTGAATCGGGTCGCACTGCGCCATTTCTTGTGCTTTCAGAACAGCAAACTGCAGGCAGGGGAAGGCGCGGACGAAAGTGGGTCAGTCCTTTCGCTCAAAACGTCTACTACAGCCTTGTGATGCGGATCGAAGGCGGCATGCGTCAGTTGGAAGGGCTAAGCCTGGTGGTCGGACTTGCAGTTATGCAGGCGCTGCGCGACGCGGGTGTTCGTGGTGCAGGATTGAAGTGGCCAAATGACGTTTTGGTCGGGCAGAAAAAAATCGCCGGAATTCTCCTGGAACTGGTCGGGGATCCCGCTGACATCTGTCACGTCGTTATTGGTATCGGCATCAACGTGAACATGCAGAAGGCGGATGAGGTCGATCAGCAATGGAGCTCCGTACAGTTGGAGAGCGGCAGTGCTGTTGATCGCAACTACCTGGTAGCGCGTCTTGGAGTGCAGCTGCAGGCTTATCTTGAGCGTCACCAGGCATCTGGATTTTCGGCAATCCAGGGTGAGTGGGAGCAAAGCCATTTATGGCAGGGCCGGCCTGTATCGCTCATCGCGGGCGTGAACCAGATTGACGGCGTGGTGTTGGGGGTCGATGGGCAAGGTGCATTGCGGTTGAGCGTGGATGGTGTTGAGAAAGTATATAGCGGTGGTGAGCTAAGCCTGAGGTTGCGTGATGATTCTTGAGCTCGACTGTGGGAATAGCTTTATCAAATGGCGGGTACTTGAGTCGGATAAGGCTCGTATCTTTGCCGAAGGTGTCGTTGGGTCGGATGCCTCGCTGATCGACAGCCTGTTCGCGCTCACGGGGCTCGCGTTAAAAGACTGCCGGCTGGTGAGTGTTCGCGCTTCGGATGAGACAAGTCAACTGGTCGCTACCCTGGTCGAGGCATTTGGCGTCAAGGTGCTGTGTGCTGCTTCGGCGAGGCAGATGGGTGGGGTGCGGAACGGGTACGAAGATTTCGAGCGCCTGGGACTGGATCGTTGGCTCGCGATGCTGGGTGGGTTTCAGCTGGCGTCGGGCGCGTGCCTGGTGCTCGATTTTGGCACCGCCGCAACAGCGGACTTCATTTCCGCAGACGGTGAGCATCTCGGCGGTTTCATTTGTCCGGGGATGCCGCTGATGCGTAATCAGCTTCGAACACATACCCGCAAAATACGCTATGACGATATCGCCGCTGAACGGGCTCTTGAGGCGCTGTCTCCAGGGCGCACAACTGTGGAGGCGGTAGAGCGCGGCTGTACGCTCATGCTGAGGGGTTTTGTGTTGACCCAGCTGGAGTTGGCTCGAAGCTATTGGGGGAGCGATTTTACCGTCTTCCTTACCGGTGGGGACGCTGAGCTCGTGGCTGACGCTGTGCCTCACGGTAGGCTTGTCCCTGATCTGGTTTTTGTTGGCTTGGCGATGGCGTGCCCTTTGTCCTGAGGTTTTTATGCGTTGGCTGTTTCTGCTTTTGCTGGTCCTCAATGTCTTCTATTACATCTGGCATCAGCAGGAGGCCCCTCTGCGCGCTAAAGATGTCACGCCTTTGGCTCTCTATCGTGGTTCTCAGCAAGATATCCGCCTGTTGAGCGAATCGGCTGATGCGATGGTTCGGCGAGACAGGGCAAAAGCGCCTGATGCGCAGGCGATGTGCTTGTATATCGGCGGTTTGCCTGATCAGAAAGAGGCTCAATCCGTTGAGCAGCGCCTCACGAGCCTGGATATCAAGGTCAGGCTGCAGTCTCTGAACCTGCCTGATGCGTCGGGATACTGGCTGCGAGTGGCCCCTGAAAGCAGGCGTCTGGCCGATGATCTGCCCTTTGAAAACCTTGCTAATGAATTCAATGAGTTAAAACATAAAATAATGCCGTGCGAAGGCATTGCAACCTTCGAATAGTTTGCATAGAATGGCGCCCGCTTCGCAGTGAAGACCTTCTAGGTCGACAGGGTGAAGTGAAGGTCAACGCAGCTAACCTCATATTTTTTAATGAGAAAATGCTTGACAGAAGGCTGGCATGATGTAGAATGCCGGCTCGCTTAGGAGGGGTTCCCGAGCGGCCAAAGGGATCAGACTGTAAATCTGACGTCTACGACTTCGAAGGTTCGAATCCTTCCCCCTCCACCATTTTAGCGTGAGCTGCAAGCTCCGCGGGTATAGTTTAGTGGTAGAACCTCAGCCTTCCAAGCTGATGATGCGGGTTCGATTCCCGCTACCCGCTCCAGGTTTGCAGGTTGTGCAAGTTGTTTCGCTCTTGTAGCTCAGTTGGTAGAGCACACCCTTGGTAAGGGTGAGGTCAGCGGTTCAAATCCGCTCAAGAGCTCCATATAACAAGGCAGATATGAAAATATCTGCCTTTGTTTTAACAGCTACCTCCGGTTGAATATGCCCTCTCTCGCTGTTTTGTTTGGGTGGGTTTCAGGTCTGCAGGGGTTTGTTGTTGTAAAGTCTTTTTCAGATCGGCATAATTGTCGGCCTGATTTTGTTTTAGGTCAGTAGCTCAATTGGCAGAGCGACGGTCTCCAAAACCGTAGGTTGGGGGTTCGATTCCCTCCTGACCTGCCAGATTCACTTGGTGTGTCTGGCTTTCTTTTCACAGGATCTTCATAGATGACTCCTAAGGCTGAAGCTCAAGGCTCTCGCTTCGATCTGCTCAAGTGGCTTGTAGTAGTCGCTGTTGTGGTTGTAGGCGTTGTTGGCAACCAGTACTACTCTGGGTCGCCAATCCTGTACCGTGTCCTCGCATTGCTCGCCCTTGCTGCTGTTGCTGCCTTTGTTGGCCTGCAGACTGCAAAAGGCAAGTCGTTTGCGGTCCTGGTGAAGGAAGCTCGTACCGAGATCCGTAAAGTCGTTTGGCCGACTCGCCAAGAAACCACGCAGACCACGTTGATCGTGGTAGCTGTTGTTCTGGTTATGGCGTTGCTGTTGTGGGGGCTTGATTCCCTGCTCGGCTGGCTTGTTTCCTTGATTGTTGGCTAAGGGTGTCCCGTGGCTAAGCGTTGGTACGTTGTGCATGCTTACTCGGGTTACGAGAAGCATGTCATGCGCTCTTTGCTAGAGCGCGTAAAGCTGGCAGGCATGGAAGATGGCTTCGGCGAAATTCTGGTTCCCACTGAAGAAGTGGTTGAAATGCGTAATGGCCAGAAACGCAAAAGCGAACGTAAGTTCTTCCCTGGCTACGTGCTGGTTCAAATGGACATGAATGAGGGTACTTGGCACTTGGTCAAGGACACTCCTCGCGTCATGGGTTTCATCGGCGGTACCGCTGATAAGCCTGCTCCGATCACTGACAAAGAAGCAGAAGCAATTCTGCGTCGCGTTGCTGACGGTAGCGACAAGCCCAAGCCGAAGACGTTGTTCGAGCCGGGTGAGGTTGTTCGTGTCACAGATGGTCCGTTCGCTGATTTTAACGGCACCGTCGAAGAAGTTAACTACGAAAAGAGCCGGATCCAAGTGGCAGTGCTCATTTTCGGTCGCTCTACTCCGGTAGAGCTAGAGTTCAGCCAGGTCGAAAAAGTCTAGCTGAGCAAGCATCCCAACCCCGCAGCCTTAGGCTGTGGGGTTTTGTCGTCACTGGGATAAACGCGCAAGTAACCGGGGAGCCTTTCGAGGCGTTCGAACCCGTAATTGGAGTGCCTCATGGCCAAGAAGATTACCGCTTACATCAAGCTGCAAGTGAAGGCCGCTCAGGCCAACCCAAGCCCACCTGTTGGTCCAGCTCTGGGTCAGCACGGCGTGAACATCATGGAATTCTGCAAGGCCTTCAACGCCCGTACTCAGGGTATTGAGCCAGGTCTGCCGACTCCAGTGATCATCACTGTATACAGCGACCGTAGCTTCACCTTCGAAACCAAGTCGACCCCGGCTTCGGTTCTGTTGAAGAAAGCTGCTGGTCTGACTAGCGGTTCCGCTCGTCCTAACACCGTTAAGGTTGGCACCGTGACCCGTGCTCAGCTGGAAGAAATCGCGAAAACCAAAAACGCGGATCTGACTGCAGCTGATATGGATGCAGCCGTGCGTACCATCGCCGGTTCTGCTCGTAGCATGGGCCTTAACGTGGAGGGTGTGTAATGGCTAAGCTGACCAAGCGCCAAAAGGCTATCGCCGGCAAAATCGAAGCGGGCAAGTCCTACAATTTTGTAGACGCTGCTGCTCTGCTGACCGAGCTGTCGACTGTCAAGTTCAGCGAGTCTGTTGACGTTGCTGTAAACCTGGGCGTTGACCCACGTAAATCCGACCAGGTCGTTCGTAGCGCTACTGTGCTGCCACACGGTACTGGCAAGACCGTACGTGTAGCTGTCTTCACCCAAGGCCCAGCAGCTGAAGCTGCTCTGGCCGCCGGCGCCGATCGCGTTGGCATGGACGACCTGGCTGCCGAAATGAAAGGCGGCGACCTGAACTATGACGTCGTAATTGCTTCCCCGGATGCAATGCGCGTTGTAGGTCAGCTGGGTCAGATCCTTGGTCCACGTGGTCTGATGCCTAACCCTAAAGTCGGCACCGTGACTCCAGACGTAGCTACCGCGGTTAAAAACGCCAAGGCTGGTCAGGTTCGTTATCGCACCGACAAAAACGGCATCATTCACACCTCCGTTGGCAAAGTCGGCTTTGATGCCGTCAAGCTGAAGGAAAACGTTGAAGCCCTGATCGCTGATCTGAAGCGTATCAAGCCAGCTTCCTCGAAAGGTATCTACGTCAAGCGCGTTACCCTGAGCACCACTATGGGCCCAGGTCTGGTCATCGACCAAGGCTCGCTGGACGTATAAGACACAAATTGGCGCAAGTAATTGCGCCAATTGAAAGATTGGGGTCCCTGCCTGGCGGGGGCTATCCAAGACCGTAGGCGACGCAAGTCTTAAACCACAAGCCTACGCAGATGGTGCTCCCGGTTCCTTACCGAATCAGACACCAAAACGACATCCGGCCCAGGCCAGATGAAACGGTAACAAGCAGGAGTTAAACCCGTGGCAATTAATCTCGAAGACAAGAAGGCCATCGTCGCTGAAGTCAACGAGGCTGCCAAAGCTGCTCTGTCCGCTGTCGTGGCTGATGCCCGTGGTGTGACAGTAAGCGCTATGACCGGACTCCGTAAAGAGGCTCGTGAAGCTGGCGTATACGTACGTGTTGTACGTAACACCCTGCTCAAGCGCGCTGTTGCTGACACTGAATACAGTGTCCTCAACGACGTGTTCACTGGCCCGACCCTGATTGCGTTCTCCAAGGAACATCCTGGCGCTGCTGCCCGTTTGTTCAAGGAATTCGCCAAGGGTCAGGATAAGTTCGAGATCAAGGCAGCTGCGTTCGAGGGCAAGTTCCTCGCAGCTAACCAAATCGACGTACTGGCAACACTGCCGACCCGTAACGAAGCTATTTCTCAGCTGATGAGCGTGATTCAAGGCGCTACCAGCAAGTTGGCTCGTACTCTGGCCGCAGTTCGCGAGCAAAAAGAAGCTGCCGCAGCCTAAGGCTGAGCATCTCCTCTCGCGTATTTTTGTTTATTTCGATGGCCGCGTAGGCCGTCCCCCAATTCAGGAATTACAGCAATGTCTATCTCCCAAGACGATATCCTCAACGCCGTAGCTGAAATGTCGGTTCTGCAGGTTGTTGAGCTGATCAAAGCTTTCGAAGAAAAATTCGGTGTTTCCGCTGCCGCTGCTTCGGCTGGCCCAGCTGTTGCCGCTGTTGCTGCTGAAGAGCAAACCGAATTCAACGTCATGCTGCTGGAAGCTGGCGAGAAGAAAGTAAACGTGATCAAGGCAGTACGTGAACTGACCGGTCTGGGCCTGAAAGAAGCCAAGGCAGTAGTTGACGGCGCCCCTGCCCAGGTTCTGGAAGCAGTGTCGAAAGACGCAGCTGACAAAGCTAAAGCAGTGCTGGAAGAAGCAGGCGCTAAAGTCGAGCTGAAGTAAGCATCGACCTTGCGTCTCCAGCCCAAGCGTTAAGCTGAAGGCTGATGGCTGGTGGCTCTTGCCACCGGCCTTTTTCCGTTATTGGCAATCGACTCGGTCGTCGCCTATAACGCGCTGTAACCACCCGATGCGGTGGCGCAAACCATGGGGTTTGCAAGATTTTCTGGCTGCTCCCGTCGGGAGGGGCCAAACAAGCAGGTGACCAAGCTGGGGAACGCTGATGGCTTACTCATATACTGAGAAAAAACGTATCCGCAAGGACTTTAGCAAGTTGCCGGACGTCATGGATGTCCCGTACCTTCTGGCTATCCAGCTGGATTCGTATCGTGAATTCTTGCAGGCGGGAGCGACCAAAGATCAGTTCCGCGACGTGGGCCTGCATGCGGCCTTCAAATCCGTTTTCCCGATCATCAGCTACTCCGGCAATGCTGCGCTGGAGTACGTCGGTTATCGCCTGGGCGAACCGGCATTTGATGTCAAAGAATGCGTGTTGCGCGGTGTTACGTACGCCGTACCTTTGCGGGTAAAAGTCCGTCTGATCATCTTCGACAAAGAGTCGTCGAACAAAGCGATCAAGGACATCAAAGAGCAAGAAGTCTACATGGGTGAAATCCCCCTGATGACTGAGAACGGTACCTTCGTTATCAACGGTACCGAGCGCGTTATCGTTTCCCAGCTGCACCGTTCCCCGGGCGTGTTCTTTGACCACGACCGCGGCAAGACGCACAGCTCCGGCAAGCTCCTGTACTCCGCGCGGATCATTCCGTACCGCGGTTCGTGGTTGGACTTCGAGTTCGACCCGAAAGACTGCGTGTTCGTGCGTATCGACCGTCGTCGCAAGCTGCCGGCCTCGGTACTGCTGCGCGCGCTCGGCTATACCACTGAGCAAGTGCTGGACGCTTTCTACACCACTAACGTATTCCACCTGAGCGGCGAAACCCTCAGCCTGGAACTGGTGCCTCAGCGCCTGCGTGGTGAGATTGCCGTTCTGGACATCCAGGACGACAAAGGCAAGGTCATCGTTGAAGCCGGCCGTCGTATTACCGCGCGCCACATCAACCAGATCGAAAAAGCCGGTATCAAGACGCTGGAAGTGCCTCTGGACTACGTCCTGGGTCGCACCACCGCCAAGGTCATCGTGCACCCGGCCACCGGCGAAATCCTGGCTGAATGCAACACCGAGCTGAACACCGAGATCCTGGCGAAAATCGCCAAGTCCCAGGTTGTTCGCATCGAGACCCTGTACACCAATGACATCGACTGCGGCCCGTTCGTCTCCGACACCCTGAAGATCGACTCCACCAGCAACCAATTGGAAGCGCTGGTCGAGATCTATCGCATGATGCGTCCTGGCGAGCCACCAACCAAAGACGCTGCCGAGACCCTGTTCAACAACCTGTTCTTCAGCCCTGAGCGCTATGACCTGTCTGCGGTCGGCCGGATGAAGTTCAACCGTCGTATCGGTCGTACCGAGATCGAAGGTTCGGGCGTGCTGTGCAAGGAAGACATCGTCGCGGTACTGAAGACCCTGGTCGACATCCGTAACGGCAAAGGCATCGTCGATGACATCGACCACCTGGGTAACCGTCGTGTTCGCTGCGTAGGCGAAATGGCCGAGAACCAGTTCCGCGTTGGCCTGGTACGTGTTGAGCGTGCGGTCAAAGAGCGTCTGTCGATGGCCGAAAGCGAAGGCCTGATGCCGCAAGACCTGATCAACGCCAAGCCAGTGGCTGCGGCGGTGAAAGAGTTCTTCGGTTCCAGCCAGCTCTCGCAGTTCATGGACCAGAACAACCCGCTCTCCGAGATCACCCACAAGCGCCGTGTTTCCGCACTGGGCCCGGGCGGTCTGACTCGTGAGCGTGCAGGCTTTGAAGTCCGTGACGTACACCCGACTCACTACGGTCGTGTATGCCCGATTGAAACGCCGGAAGGTCCGAACATCGGCCTGATCAACTCCCTGGCTGCCTATGCGCGCACCAACCAGTACGGCTTCCTCGAGAGCCCGTACCGCGTGGTGAAAGACGCACTGGTCACCGACGAGATCGTGTTCCTGTCCGCCATCGAAGAAGCTGATCACGTGATCGCTCAGGCTTCGGCCACGATGAACGACAAGAAAATGCTGATCGACGAGCTGGTAGCTGTTCGTCACTTGAACGAGTTCACCGTCAAGGCGCCGGAAGACGTCACCTTGATGGACGTATCGCCGAAGCAGGTAGTTTCGGTTGCAGCGTCGCTGATCCCGTTCCTGGAACACGATGACGCCAACCGTGCGTTGATGGGTTCCAACATGCAGCGTCAAGCTGTACCGACCCTGCGCGCTGACAAGCCGCTGGTAGGTACCGGCATGGAGCGTAACGTAGCCCGTGACTCCGGCGTTTGCGTCGTGGCTCGTCGTGGCGGCGTGATCGACTCCGTTGATGCCAGCCGTATCGTGGTTCGTGTTGCCGATGACGAAGTTGAAACTGGCGAAGCCGGTGTCGACATCTACAACCTGACCAAATACACCCGCTCCAACCAGAACACCTGCATCAACCAGCGTCCGCTGGTCAGCAAGGGTGATCGGGTTCAGCGCAGCGACATCATGGCAGACGGTCCGTCCACCGATATGGGTGAGCTGGCACTGGGTCAGAACATGCGCATCGCGTTCATGGCCTGGAACGGTTACAACTTCGAAGACTCCATCTGCCTGTCCGAGCGTGTGGTTCAGGAAGATCGCTTCACCACGATCCACATTCAGGAACTGACCTGTGTGGCGCGTGACACCAAGCTTGGGCCAGAGGAAATCACTGCAGACATCCCGAACGTGGGTGAAGCTGCACTGAACAAGCTGGACGAAGCCGGTATCGTTTACGTAGGTGCTGAAGTTGGCGCAGGCGACATTCTGGTAGGTAAGGTCACTCCGAAAGGCGAGACCCAACTGACTCCGGAAGAGAAGCTGTTGCGTGCCATCTTCGGTGAAAAAGCCAGCGACGTTAAAGACACTTCCCTGCGTGTACCTACCGGTACCAAGGGCACTGTCATCGACGTACAGGTCTTCACCCGTGACGGCGTTGAGCGTGATGCTCGTGCACTGTCCATCGAGAAGACCCAGCTCGACGAGATCCGCAAGGACCTGAACGAAGAGTTCCGTATCGTTGAAGGCGCGACCTTCGAACGTCTGCGTTCCGCCCTGGTAGGCCACAAGGCTGAAGGCGGCGCAGGTCTGAAGAAAGGTCAGGACATCACCGACGAAGTACTCGACGGTCTTGAGCACGGCCAGTGGTTCAAACTGCGCATGGCTGAAGATGCTCTGAACGAGCAGCTCGAGAAGGCCCAGGCCTACATCGTCGATCGTCGCCGTCTGCTGGACGACAAGTTCGAAGACAAGAAGCGCAAACTGCAGCAGGGCGATGACCTGGCTCCAGGCGTGCTGAAAATCGTCAAGGTTTACCTGGCAATCCGTCGCCGCATCCAGCCGGGCGACAAGATGGCCGGTCGTCACGGTAACAAAGGTGTGGTCTCCGTGATCATGCCGGTTGAAGACATGCCGCACGATGCCAATGGCACCCCGGTAGACGTCGTCCTCAACCCGTTGGGCGTACCTTCGCGTATGAACGTTGGTCAGATCCTTGAAACCCACCTGGGCCTCGCGGCCAAAGGTCTGGGCGAGAAGATCAACCGTATGATCGAAGAGCAGCGCAAGGTCGCAGACCTGCGTAAGTTCCTGCACGAGATCTACAACGAGATCGGCGGTCGCAACGAAGAACTGGACACCTTCTCCGACCAGGAAATCCTGGATCTGGCGAAGAACCTGCGCGGCGGCGTTCCAATGGCTACCCCGGTGTTCGACGGTGCCAAGGAAAGCGAAATCAAGGCCATGCTGAAACTGGCAGACCTGCCAGAAAGCGGCCAGATGCAGCTGTTCGACGGCCGTACCGGCAACAAGTTTGAGCGCCCGGTTACTGTTGGCTACATGTACATGCTGAAGCTGAACCACTTGGTAGACGACAAGATGCACGCTCGTTCTACCGGTTCGTACAGCCTGGTTACCCAGCAGCCGCTGGGTGGTAAGGCTCAGTTCGGTGGTCAGCGTTTCGGGGAGATGGAGGTCTGGGCACTGGAAGCATACGGTGCTGCTTACACTCTGCAAGAAATGCTCACAGTGAAGTCGGACGATGTGAACGGTCGGACCAAGATGTACAAAAACATCGTGGACGGCGATCACCGTATGGAGCCGGGCATGCCCGAGTCTTTCAACGTGTTGATCAAAGAAATTCGTTCCCTCGGCATCGATATCGATCTGGAAACCGAATAACACGTGACGCGAATCGAGAGCGGGGCTGTTTAGCCCGCTCTCTGCTCCGCCAGGAGGAAAGGCCTTGAAAGACCTACTGAATTTGCTGAAAAACCAGGGTCAAGTCGAAGAGTTCGACGCCATCCGTATTGGGTTGGCATCGCCTGAGATGATCCGTTCGTGGTCGTTCGGTGAAGTTAAAAAGCCGGAAACCATCAACTACCGTACGTTCAAACCAGAGCGTGACGGCCTGTTCTGCGCCAAGATCTTTGGCCCGGTAAAGGATTACGAGTGCCTGTGCGGTAAGTACAAGCGCTTGAAGCACCGTGGTGTGATCTGCGAGAAGTGCGGCGTTGAAGTTGCACTGGCCAAGGTTCGTCGTGAGCGCATGGCGCACATCGAGCTGGCTTCGCCGGTTGCCCACATCTGGTTCCTGAAATCACTGCCGTCCCGTATCGGCTTGCTGATGGACATGACCCTGCGTGATATCGAACGCGTTCTCTACTTCGAGAGCTATGTCGTTATCGATCCAGGCATGACCACCCTTGAAAAGGGTCAGCTGCTGAACGACGAGCAGTATTTCGAAGCGCTGGAAGAGTTCGGCGACGATTTCGATGCCCGCATGGGTGCCGAAGCTGTCCGCGAACTGCTGCACGCTATCGACCTGGAACACGAGATTGGCCGTCTGCGTGAAGAAATTCCGCAAACCAACTCCGAAACCAAGATCAAGAAACTGTCCAAGCGTCTGAAGTTGATGGAAGCCTTCCAGGGTTCCGGCAACTTGCCAGAGTGGATGGTGCTGACCGTTCTGCCGGTTCTGCCGCCAGACCTGCGTCCGCTGGTACCGTTGGATGGTGGTCGCTTCGCGACTTCCGACCTCAACGACCTGTACCGTCGCGTGATCAACCGTAACAACCGCTTGAAGCGTCTGCTCGACCTGTCCGCTCCGGACATCATCGTGCGCAACGAAAAGCGTATGTTGCAGGAAGCTGTCGATGCCCTGCTCGACAACGGTCGTCGTGGCCGCGCTATCACCGGTTCGAACAAGCGTCCTCTGAAATCCCTGGCTGACATGATCAAGGGTAAGCAGGGTCGTTTCCGTCAGAACTTGCTCGGTAAGCGTGTTGACTACTCCGGTCGTTCGGTAATTACCGTAGGCCCGACCCTGCGTCTGCACCAGTGTGGTCTGCCGAAGAAGATGGCTCTCGAGCTGTTCAAGCCGTTCATTTTCGGCAAGCTGGAAATGCGTGGTCTCGCGACCACCATCAAAGCTGCCAAGAAAATGGTCGAGCGCGAGCTGCCAGAGGTTTGGGACGTTCTCGCTGAAGTGATCCGTGAACACCCGGTTCTCCTCAACCGTGCACCGACCCTTCACCGTCTGGGTATCCAGGCGTTTGAACCAGTACTGATCGAAGGTAAGGCTATCCAGCTGCACCCGCTGGTCTGTGCTGCGTACAACGCCGACTTCGACGGCGACCAAATGGCCGTGCACGTACCGCTGACGCTGGAAGCCCAGCTGGAAGCGCGTGCGTTGATGATGTCGACCAACAACATTCTGTCGCCAGCCAACGGTGAGCCAATCATCGTTCCGTCGCAGGACGTTGTATTGGGTCTGTACTACATGACTCGTGAAGCGATCAACGCCAAGGGCGAAGGTCGTGTGTTCGCGGATCTGCAGGAAGTTGACCGTGTGTTCCGTGCCGGCGAAGCCGCACTGCACGCCAAGGTTAAAGTCCGCATCCACGAAACCATCAACGATCGTGACGGTGGCAGCGTCAAGAACACCCGTATCGTCGACACCACTGTCGGCCGTGCGCTGCTGTTCCAGGTTGTTCCACCTGGCCTGTCGTACGACGTGGTCAACCAGCCAATGAAGAAAAAGGCGATCTCCAAGCTGATCAACCAGTGCTACCGCGTGGTTGGTTTGAAAGAGACCGTTATCTTCGCTGACCAGTTGATGTACACCGGTTTTGCTTATTCGACCATTTCCGGCGTTTCCATCGGTGTTAACGACTTCGTTATCCCGGACGAGAAAGCCGCCATCATCGGTGCTGCCACCGATGAAGTGAAAGAGATCGAAAGCCAGTACGCCTCCGGCCTGGTAACCCAGGGCGAGAAGTACAACAAAGTGATCGACCTTTGGTCCAAGGCCAACGACGAAGTGTCGAAGGCGATGATGTCGAACCTCTCGAAAGAGCGTGTTATCGACCGTCATGGCGTGGAAGTCGATCAAGAGTCGTTCAACTCGATGTACATGATGGCCGACTCGGGCGCACGGGGTTCTGCTGCGCAGATCCGTCAGCTCGCCGGTATGCGTGGCCTGATGGCCAAGCCGGACGGTTCCATCATCGAAACGCCGATTACTGCGAACTTCCGTGAAGGTTTGAGCGTACTTCAGTACTTCATCTCGACTCACGGTGCTCGTAAAGGTCTGGCGGATACCGCGTTGAAAACCGCTAACTCCGGTTACCTGACTCGTCGTCTGGTAGACGTTGCGCAAGACTTGGTTGTGACTGAAGTTGACTGCGGCACCGAACACGGTCTGCTGATGACTCCGCACATCGAAGGCGGCGACGTTGTAGAACCGTTGGGTGAGCGCGTACTGGGTCGAGTAATCGCCCGTGACGTATTCAAGCCAGGTACCGAGGAAGTCATCGTTCCTGCCGGCACCCTGGTAGACGAGAAGTGGGTCGAGTTCATCGAACTCAACAGCATCGACGAAGTGATTGTTCGCTCGCCGATCAGCTGCGAAACCCGCTACGGCATTTGTGCCAAGTGCTACGGCCGTGACTTGGCTCGTGGTCACCAGGTGAACATCGGTGAAGCGGTCGGCGTTATCGCTGCCCAGTCCATCGGTGAGCCGGGTACCCAGCTGACCATGCGTACGTTCCACATCGGTGGTGCGGCAAGCCGGACCTCCGCAGCCGACAGCGTTCAGGTGAAGAATGGCGGTACCGTCCGTCTGCACAACCTGAAGCACGTTGAGCGAGTGGATGGCCACTTGGTTGCTGTGTCCCGTTCCGGTGAGCTGGCAATCGCTGATGACTACGGTCGTGAGCGCGAGCGTTACAAGCTGCCTTACGGTGCTGTGATTTCGGTTAAAGAAGGTGACAAGGTCGACGCTGGCGCAATCGTGGCCAAGTGGGATCCGCACACTCACCCAATCGTTACCGAAATGAAAGGTACCGTGACCTACGTGGGCATGGAAGAAGGCATCACGATCAAGCGTCAGACTGACGAATTGACCGGTATGACCAACATTGAAGTACTCGACGCCAAAGACCGTCCAGCTGCAGGCAAAGATATCCGTCCTGCCGTGAAGATGGTTGATGACAACGGCAAGGATCTGTTGCTGCCAGGCACTGACGTTATCGCTCAGTACTTCCTGCCAGCCAACGCCCTGGTCGGTGTTGCGGATGGTGCGAAGATCGCGATCGGTGATGTTATCGCTCGTATCCCGCAAGAAACTTCGAAGACCCGTGACATCACCGGTGGTCTGCCGCGTGTTGCCGACTTGTTCGAAGCTCGTCGTCCGAAAGAAGCGTCGATTCTGGCTGAAGTCAGCGGCACCATCGCGTTCGGTAAAGAGACCAAGGGCAAGCGCCGCCTGGTTATCACCCCGAACGACGGTAGCGATCCGTACGAAGAGCTGATTCCGAAGTGGCGTCACCTGAACGTCTTCGAAGGCGAACAGGTAAACCGCGGCGAAGTTATCTCCGACGGCCCGAGCGATCCACACGACATCCTGCGTCTGCTGGGTGTGAGTGCGCTGGCCAAGTACATCGTTAACGAGATCCAGGACGTTTACCGTCTGCAAGGCGTGAAGATCAACGATAAGCACATCGAGACCATCCTGCGTCAGATGCTGCGTAAAGTTGAAATCGCTGAATCCGGCGATTCGAGTTTCATCAAGGGCGACCAGATGGAACTGACTCACGTACTGGTAGAGAACGAGCGCCTGGCGAACGACGAGAAATTCGTTTCCAAGTTCACTCGTGTGTTGCTGGGTATCACCAAGGCGTCGTTGTCCACTGAGTCGTTCATCTCGGCGGCCTCCTTCCAGGAGACCACTCGCGTACTGACCGAAGCAGCGGTAACCGGCAAGCGCGATTACCTGCGCGGCCTGAAAGAAAACGTGGTTGTGGGTCGTCTGATCCCGGCCGGTACCGGTTTGGCCTACCACAGCGAGCGTAAGCGTCGCCGTGAACTCGACAAGCCGTTGCGCGTAAGCGCCAGTGAAGTGGAAGCTGCACTGACCGAAGCGCTGAACTCAAGCGGTAACTGAGTTCTGCGGTAAATAAGACCGGGCCCTGGCAGCCCCGTTCGTCGGATCGAGACAGATTTGTCCCGGTTCGATGGAAGGGGAGGTCGGGGCCTTGCCTTGACTGGGGACAAGATCCTCTTTAGACTCTTGTACCCCTAAATTTGGCGGGAATTCGTTCCTGCCATTTTGCTTTTCTTGCAAGACAATAGCGTCGCAAGACAACAGTGGAGCTAGTAGATGGCAACTATCAACCAGCTGGTACGTCAGCCGCGTAAGCGTATCGTCGAGAAATCCGACGTGCCTGCGCTGCAGAACTGCCCGCAACGTCGTGGCGTATGCACTCGCGTGTATACCACTACGCCGAAAAAACCTAACTCGGCACTGCGTAAAGTATGCCGTGTGCGCCTGACCAACGGTTTCGAGGTTTCCTCGTACATCGGCGGTGAAGGTCACAACCTGCAAGAGCACAGCGTGGTACTGATCCGCGGCGGTCGTGTAAAAGACTTGCCAGGTGTTCGTTACCACACCGTACGCGGCTCCTTGGATACTTCCGGCGTTAAAGGTCGTAACCAGGGTCGTTCGAAGTACGGTACCAAGAAGCCTAAGTAGTAGCGGCTTTTTGTAAAACTGAATCATCTTATTTTCTGAGTCGATAAGAGTAAGGTCGGAGGCGTCCCGAAAGGGCACCGATTCCGAGCGAACCTGAAGACCGTTTGAGGGCTTATCCATGCCAAGAAGACGCGTAGCAGCCAAGCGCGAAGTGCTTGACGATCCAAAATACGGAAGCCAAATCCTGGCCAAGTTCATGAACCACGTAATGGAAAGCGGCAAGAAAGCCGTTGCCGAGCGTATCGTTTATGGCGCGCTGGAAAAGGTTAAAGAACGCAAGAACAGCGACCCCCTGGAAATCTTCGAGAAAGCTCTCGACGCCATCGCTCCGCTGGTCGAAGTGAAGTCGCGCCGTGTAGGCGGTGCTACTTACCAGGTTCCGGTTGAAGTTCGCCCGTCCCGTCGTAACGCTTTGGCAATGCGCTGGTTGGTAGACTTCGCCCGTAAGCGCGGCGAGAAGTCTATGGCCCTGCGTTTGGCTGGCGAACTGTTGGACGCTGCTGAAGGTAAAGGTGCTGCTGTTAAGAAGCGTGAAGACGTGCACCGTATGGCTGAAGCCAACAAAGCTTTCTCGCACTACCGCTTCTAATTCTAGCTTCACTAATTTTGCGAGGGCTTTATGGCTCGTACTACTCCGATTAGCCGCTACCGTAACATCGGTATCGTTGCTCACGTGGATGCTGGTAAAACCACCACCACCGAGCGCGTACTGTTTTACACCGGCAAAAGTCACAAAATGGGCGAGGTGCATGACGGCGCCGCGACCACAGACTGGATGGTTCAGGAGCAGGAGCGTGGTATTACCATTACTTCTGCTGCTATTACCGCCTTCTGGAAAGGTTCCGAGAAGCAGTACAAGGACGAGCACCGCTTCAACGTAATCGATACCCCGGGCCACGTAGACTTCACCATTGAAGTTGAGCGTTCCCTGCGCGTACTCGACGGCGCTGTCGTTGTGTTCTGCGGTACTTCGGGTGTTGAGCCTCAGTCGGAAACCGTATGGCGTCAGGCCAACAAGTACGGCGTTCCACGTCTTGTTTACGTAAACAAGATGGACCGTGCTGGTGCCAACTTCCTGCGCGTGATCGGTCAGATCAAACAGCGTCTGGGTCACACTCCGGTGCCAATCCAGTTGGCTATCGGTTCCGAAGACAACTTCCAGGGTCAGATCGATCTGATCAACATGGAAGCTGTTTACTGGAATGACGCTGACAAAGGCATGGTTCCTGTTCGTAAGCCTATCCCTGCAGAACTGCAGGAGCTGGCTGACGAGTGGCGTAACAACATGGTTGAGGCTGCTGCTGAAGCCAGCGAAGAGCTGATGAACAAGTACCTCGAAGGTGAAGAACTCACCAACGTGGAAATCAAGGCCGCTCTGCGTCAGCGTACTATCGCTGGTGAGATCGTTCTGGCTGTTTGCGGTTCTTCCTTCAAGAACAAGGGTGTTCCCCTGGTTCTCGACGCCGTTATCGACTACCTGCCTGCTCCAACCGACATTCCTGCTATCAAGGGTACCAACCCTGATAACGAGGAAGAAGAGATGGAGCGTCACGCCGATGACAGCGAGCCGTTCTCGGCTCTGGCGTTCAAGATCGCTACTGACCCATTCGTGGGTACTTTGACCTTCGTCCGCGTTTACTCGGGCGTGTTGGCCTCCGGCGACGGCGTGATCAACTCGGTTAAAGGCAAGAAAGAGCGTGTGGGTCGTATGGTGCAAATGCACGCAAACGCCCGTGAAGAGATCAAGGAAGTACGCGCTGGTGACATCGCGGCCCTGATCGGCATGAAGGACGTCACCACTGGTGAGACCTTGTGCGACGCTGCCAAGCCAATCATCCTGGTTCGCATGGACTTCCCGGAGCCGGTTATTTCGGTTGCCGTTGAGCCTAAGACCAAGGATGACCAGGAAAAAATGGGTATCGCTCTGGGCAAGCTTGCTCAGGAAGATCCATCTTTCCGCGTCAAGACTGATGAAGAGACTGGTCAAACGATCATCTCCGGCATGGGCGAGCTTCACCTGGACATCCTGGTTGACCGGATGCGCCGTGAGTTCAACGTCGAAGCCAACATCGGTAAGCCTCAGGTTTCCTATCGTGAGCGCATCACGAAGAACTGCGAAATCGAAGGCAAATTCGTTCGTCAGTCCGGCGGTCGTGGCCAGTTCGGCCATTGCTGGATCCGTTTTGCTCCTGCTGATGAAGGTCAGGAAGGTCTGCAATTCGTGAACGAAGTAGTGGGCGGTGTTGTTCCTAAGGAATACATCCCGGCTATCCAGAAGGGTATCGAAGAGCAGATGAAGAACGGTGTTGTTGCCGGCTATCCGCTCATCGGCCTGAAGGCGACCGTTTTTGACGGTTCTTACCACGACGTCGACTCCAACGAGATGGCGTTTAAGGTGGCTGCTTCCATGGCTACCAAGCAACTGGCCCAGAAGGGCGGTGGTGAGTTGCTTGAGCCAATCATGGCAGTAGAAGTCGTTACGCCTGAAGACTACATGGGTGACGTGATGGGCGACCTTAACCGTCGTCGCGGCATGATCTTGGGTATGGAAGATACGGTTTCCGGCAAAGTGATTCGTGCCGAGGTTCCGTTGGGCGAGATGTTCGGTTATGCGACCGACGTTCGTTCCATGTCTCAGGGTCGCGCAAGCTACTCTATGGAATTCAAAAAATACAACACAGCTCCGGCGCACATCGCTGAAACTGTATCCAAAAAACAAGGCTGATTCAGTCCTTTAGGCAAGGAGTTAATTGTCGTGGCTAAAGAAAAATTTGATCGTTCCCTACCGCACGTAAACGTTGGCACTATCGGCCACGTTGACCACGGTAAAACCACTCTGACCGCTGCTCTGACTCGCGTCTGCTCCGAAGTTTTCGGTTCGGCTCGTGTTGACTTCGACAAGATCGACAGCGCACCAGAAGAAAAAGCTCGTGGTATCACCATCAACACCGCGCACGTTGAATACAACTCGCTGATCCGTCACTACGCTCACGTTGACTGCCCAGGTCACGCTGACTATGTGAAGAACATGATCACCGGTGCTGCCCAGATGGACGGCGCGATCCTGGTTTGCTCGGCCGCTGATGGTCCGATGCCACAAACCCGTGAGCACATCCTGCTGTCCCGTCAGGTAGGCGTTCCGTACATCGTGGTTTTCCTGAACAAGGCTGACCTGGTAGACGACGCTGAGCTGCTGGAACTGGTTGAGATGGAAGTGCGCGATCTGCTGAGCACTTACGACTTCCCAGGCGACGACACTCCGATCATCATCGGTTCTGCTCGTATGGCTCTGGACGGTCTTGACGACAACGAAATGGGCACCACTGCCGTTCGTAAACTGGTTGAGACTCTGGACAGCTACATCCCAGATCCAGTTCGTGTTATTGACAAGCCGTTCCTGATGCCAATCGAAGACGTATTCTCGATCTCCGGTCGTGGTACTGTTGTGACTGGTCGTATCGAGCGCGGTATCGTTAAGGTTCAAGATCCACTGGAAATCGTTGGTCTGCGTGACACTACCGTCACCACCTGCACCGGTGTTGAAATGTTCCGTAAACTGCTCGACGAAGGTCGTGCAGGCGAGAACTGCGGCGTTCTGCTGCGTGGTACCAAGCGTGACGACGTTGAGCGTGGCCAGGTTCTGGTCAAGCCAGGTTCGGTTAAGCCGCACACTACCTTCGAAGCTGAAGTGTACGTGTTGAGCAAAGAAGAAGGCGGTCGTCACACTCCGTTCTTCAAAGGCTACCGTCCACAGTTCTACTTCCGGACCACTGACGTGACCGGTAACTGCGAACTGCCGGAAGGCGTTGAAATGGTAATGCCAGGCGACAACATCAAAATGGTTGTCACCCTGATCAAAACCATCGCAATGGAAGATGGTCTGCGTTTCGCTATCCGTGAAGGCGGTCGTACCGTCGGCGCTGGCGTCGTAGCCAAAATCATCGCTTAATAAGTGATGACTTGAAAAAGCCCCCGCTCAGCGGGGGCTTTTTTATTGAGTTGACACCCATATGGGGCGTCTATAGAATTGCGCCTCCTTTTAACGGGCGTGTTGCGCTCGCTGGGAATAGCAGCCGGAGTCTGAAATCCAATGGCAAATCAGCAAATTCGTATCAGGTTGAAGGCTTTTGACCACAAACTGATCGACCAATCCACCCAGGAAATCGTGGAAACCGCGAAACGTACTGGTGCTCAAGTGCGTGGTCCAATTCCACTGCCTACCCGTAAAGAGCGGTTCACCGTTCTGGTCTCCCCGCACGTCAACAAAGACGCGCGTGACCAGTACGAGATCCGTACTCATAAGCGCGTGCTGGACATCGTCCTGCCAACGGATAAAACCGTTGATGCACTTATGAAGCTTGATCTGGCGGCCGGTGTGGAAGTACAGATCAGCCTCGGCTAAGACTTGGGTCTTAGTCGTGTAACGCTCTGAAATGGGCGGCCATAGCGGGTGAAAGCCCCGTACACTCATGAGGTTTACAACATGACTATTGGTGTAGTCGGTCGTAAATGCGGTATGACCCGTATTTTCACCGAAGAAGGTGTCTCCATTCCGGTCACGGTCATTGAGATCGAACCGAATCGCGTCACCCAGTTTAAAACTGAAGAAACCGATGGCTATCGTGCAGTGCAAGTCACTGTCGGCGAGCGTCGTGCTTCGCGTGTGACTGCTGCTCAAGCAGGTCACTTCGCTAAAGCAAACGTTGCAGCTGGTCGTACTGTCATGGAGTTCCGTCTTGAAGACGGCGACTACCAGGCTGGCGATCTGATCAACGCTGAAATCTTCGCCGCTGGTCAACTGGTTGATGTAACCGGTCAGTCCAAGGGTAAAGGCTTCCAGGGTACGATCAAGCGTTGGAATTTCCGTGGCCAAGACAACACTCACGGTAACTCCGTTTCCCACCGCGTCCCGGGCTCTATTGGCCAGTGCCAGACTCCTGGTCGTGTATTCAAGGGCAAAAAAATGTCCGGTCATATGGGCGCTGAGCGCGTGACCGTGCAGTCCCTCGAAGTAGTGCGCGTCGACGCTGAACGCAATCTGTTGTTGGTCAAGGGTGCTGTTCCTGGCGCTACTGGCGGCAACCTGGTTGTACGTCCAGCGGCCAAGGCTCGCGGTTAAGGGGAAGCTGACATGCAATTAAACGTAAATGACGCTCAAGCGATCGAAGTTTCCGAACTGACATTTGGCGGCGAATTCAACGAGACGCTGGTTCACCAAGCAGTCGTGGCCTACATGGCCGGCGGCCGTCAAGGTAGCAAGCAGCAAAAGACCCGTTCCGACGTTCGTGGTGGCGGTAAGCGCCCTTGGCGTCAGAAAGGTACTGGCCGCGCTCGTGCCGGTACTATCCGTAGCCCAATCTGGCGTGGCGGCGGTACCACTTTCGCAGCACGTCCACAGGATCACACCCAGAAGCTCAACAAGAAGATGTATCGCGCAGCACTGCGCTCCATCCTTGCTGAACTCGTGCGTACTGATCGTCTGGTCGTGGTTCAGGACTTCGCTGTTGAAGCGCCGAAAACCAAAGATCTGCTGAACAAGCTGAACGGCATGGGCCTGACTGACGTCCTGATCGTGTCTGAAGCTGTTGATCAGAACCTGTACCTGGCTGCTCGCAACCTGCCACACGTTGATGTACGTGACGTGCAAGGTTCCGATCCAGTTAGTCTGATCGCATACGACAAGGTGTTGATCACCGTGTCGGCCGTGAAGAAATTCGAGGAGCTGCTGGGATGAACCAGGAACGCGTATTTAAAGTTCTGCTTGGCCCGCACGTTTCCGAAAAGGCTACGGTTCTGGCTGACAAGAAAGGCCAGTTCGTTTTCAAGGTTGCAACTGACGCAACCAAGCTGGAAATCAAGAAGGCCGTCGAAAGCCTGTTCAGCGTGAAAGTAGAGCGTGTTACTACCCTGAATGTTCTGGGTAAGAGCAAGCGCACTGCTCGCGGTCTGGGCAAGCGTAATGACTGGAAGAAGGCAGTTATCTCCCTTCAGCCAGGCCAAGATCTCGATTTCAGCAGCAGTGCTGAGTAAGGAAGGGGTGCATCATGGCAATCGTTAAATGCAAACCGACTTCCCCTGGCCGCCGTTTTGTGGTCAAGGTGGTCAACCAGGAGCTGCATAAAGGCGCTCCTCACGCACCGCTGCTCGAGAAGAAATCGAAGACTGGTGGTCGTAACAACAATGGTCGTATTACCACTCGTCACATCGGTGGTGGCCATAAGCAGCATTATCGTCTGGTCGACTTCCGTCGCAACGACAAAGATGGCATCGCTGCCACTGTCGAGCGTATCGAATACGATCCAAACCGTACTGCTCACATCGCTCTGCTGCTGTACGCAGATGGCGAGCGTCGCTACATCATCGCCCCTAAAGGCGTGAGTGCTGGTGACCAGCTGATCGCAGGTGCTTTGGCACCGATCAAGCCGGGCAACGCTCTGCAACTGCGCAACATTCCAGTTGGTAGCACCGTACACGGCATCGAATTGAAGCCGGGTAAAGGCGCGCAAATCGCTCGTTCCGCTGGTGCTTCGGCTCAGCTGATCGCTCGTGAAGGTGTCTACGTGACCCTGCGTCTGCGCTCTGGTGAAATGCGTAAAGTATTGGCTGAATGCCGTGCGACCCTGGGCGAAGTCTCGAACTCCGAGCACAGCCTGCGTTCGCTGGGTAAAGCTGGTGCCAAACGCTGGCGTGGCGTTCGCCCAACCGTTCGTGGTGTTGCCATGAACCCGGTTGACCACCCACACGGTGGTGGTGAAGGTCGTACCTCTGGTGGTCGTCATCCGGTATCGCCATGGGGCTTCCCGACTAAGGGCGCGAAGACTCGTGGTAATAAGCGTACCGACAAAATGATCGTCCGTCGTCGCAAGTAAATAGAGGGATACGACAGTGCCACGTTCTCTGAAAAAAGGTCCTTTTATTGATCTTCACCTACTGAAGAAGATCGAAGTGGCGGCGGAAAAGAACGATCGCAAACCGGTGAAAACCTGGTCGCGTCGTTCGATGATCCTGCCACAAATGGTCGGTCTGACCATTGCAGTGCATAACGGTCGTCAACATGTTCCAGTTCTCGTGAACGAAGACATGGTCGGCCACAAACTAGGCGAGTTTGCCGGTACCCGCACATATCGTGGGCACGTGGCAGACAAGAAAGCCAAGCGTTAAGGGGTAAGGAACGATGGAAGTAGCCGCTAAGTTGTCGGGCGCTCGAATCTCCGCCCAGAAAGCCCGCTTGGTCGCCGACCAGATCCGCGGGAAGAAGGTGGGCGAAGCGCTCAACCTGTTGGCTTTCAGCAGTAAGAAAGCCGCCGAGATCATCAAGAAAGTGCTGGAGTCGGCCGTAGCCAACGCCGAGCACAACGAAGGCGCAGACGTTGATGACCTGAAGGTCAGCACCGTTTTCGTCAACGAAGGGCGTTCGCTGAAGCGCATCATGCCTCGTGCCAAAGGCCGAGCTGATCGCATCGTCAAGCGGTCTTGCCATATCACTGTCAAGGTTGCTGACAAGTAACGGAGTCGAAGAGATGGGTCAGAAAGTACATCCCATTGGCATTCGCCTGGGAATCGTCAAGGAGCACACCTCCGTCTGGTACGCAGACGGTCGGACTTATGCGGACTACTTGTTCGCTGATCTGAAGGTGCGTGAGTATCTCCAAGACAAACTAAAAAGCGCGTCCGTGAGCCGTATCGATATCCATCGTCCTGCTCAAACTGCACGTATCACCATCCACACCGCTCGTCCAGGTATCGTTATCGGGAAGAAAGGTGAAGATGTTGAGAAACTGCGTCAGGACCTGACCAAGCAAATGGGTGTGCCTGTGCACATCAATATCGAAGAGATCCGCAAGCCGGAGCTCGACGGTATGCTGGTTGCGCAGAGCGTAGCTCAGCAGCTGGAGCGTCGCGTTATGTTCCGTCGCGCTATGAAGCGCGCAGTACAGAACGCCATGCGCATTGGTGCCAAAGGCATCAAAATCCAAGTGAGCGGTCGTCTCGGCGGTGCTGAAATCGCACGTACTGAATGGTATCGCGAAGGTCGTGTGCCACTGCACACCCTGCGTGCCGACATCGACTATGCCAACTACGAAGCTCACACCACCTACGGTGTGATCGGTGTAAAGGTTTGGATCTTCAAAGGCGAAGTAATTGGTGGTCGCCAAGAAGAACTGAAACCACAAGCACCAGCGCCTCGTAAAAAAGCTGCTAAGTAAGGGGTACGCCAAATGTTGCAACCAAAGCGTACGAAGTTCCGCAAGCAGATGACAGGCCACAACCGTGGTCTGGCTCAGCGCGGTAGCAAAGTCAGCTTCGGCGAATATGCGCTGAAGTCTGTAGCTCGTGGTCGTCTCACCGCTCGTCAGATCGAGTCAGCGCGTCGTGCACTGACCCGTCACGTTAAACGTGGCGGCAAGATCTGGATCCGTGTATTCCCGGACAAGCCTATCTCCAAAAAGCCCCTCGAAGTTCGGATGGGTAAAGGTAAGGGTAACGTGGAATATTGGGTTGCCCAGATTCAGCCAGGCAAAGTCCTGTATGAAATCGAGGGTGTTACTGAAGAGCTGGCGCGTGAGGCTTTCGCCCTGGCTGCTGCAAAGCTGCCGCTCGCCACCTCCTTTGTTAAACGGACGGTGATGTGATGAAAGCGAATGAACTTCGTGAAAAATCCGCACAGCAGCTGAACGAGCAACTGCTCGGCCTGCTGCGCGACCAGTTCAATCTGCGTATGCAGAAAGCAACTGGCCAGTTGGGGCAGTCTCATCTGCTCTCGCAAGTTAAGCGTGACATTGCTCGCGTGAAGACTGTGCTCAACCAGCAGGCAGGTAAGTGATCATGGCTGAAGCCGAAAAGACTGTCCGTACGCTGACTGGCCGTGTTGTCAGCGACAAGATGGACAAAACCATCACCGTTTTGATCGAGCGTCGCGTTAAGCACCCGATCTACGGTAAATACGTTAAGCGTTCGACTAAGCTGCACGCGCACGACGAAACCAATCAGTGCCACATCGGCGACAAAGTCACTATTCGTGAAACTCGTCCGTTGGCCAAGACCAAGTCTTGGGCCCTGGTTGATGTTCTCGAACGCGCTGTGGAAGTCTAAGGACTAGGGGTCGGAGAAATTATATGATTCAGACTCAATCCATGCTCGATGTGGCCGATAACAGCGGCGCACGCCGCGTTATGTGCATCAAGGTGCTGGGTGGCTCCCATCGTCGTTACGCTGGTATCGGTGACATCATCAAAGTTACCGTGAAGGAAGCAATTCCTCGCGGTAAAGTGAAAAAAGGCCAAGTGATGACTGCTGTTGTAGTCCGCACTCGTCACGGCGTACGCCGTGCAGATGGCTCCATTATCCGCTTTGATGGCAACGCTGCTGTTCTTCTGAACAACAAGCAAGAGCCGATCGGCACCCGTATCTTTGGGCCAGTGACCCGTGAACTTCGTACTGAGAAGTTCATGAAGATCGTCTCGCTCGCCCCAGAAGTGCTGTAAGGAGATCCGACATGCAAAAGATTCGTCGTGACGACGAGATCATCGTGATCGCCGGCAAAGACAAAGGTAAGCGCGGTAAGGTGCTGAAGGTTCTTGCTGATGACCGTCTGGTCGTTGGTGGTCTGAACCTGGTCAAGCGTCATACCAAGCCTAACCCGATGTCGGGCGTACAAGGCGGTATCGTCGAGAAAGAAGCGCCACTGCACGCTTCTAACGTCGCCATCTTCAACGGCGAAACCAACAAGGCTGACCGCGTTGGTTTCAAAGTAGAAGACGGTAAGAAAATTCGTGTCTTCAAGTCGACCCAAAAAGCGGTTGATGCTTGAACACTGCTAGGTAGAAGACCATGGCACGACTAAAAGAGATTTACCGGAAGGAAATCGCACCGAAACTTAAGGAAGAACTTAAGCTTTCGAACGTGATGGAAGTTCCGCGCGTTACCAAAATCACCCTGAACATGGGTCTGGGCGAAGCGATCGGCGACAAAAAAGTCATCGAGCACGCTGTTGCTGACCTGGAAAAGATCACCGGCCAAAAAGTCGTTGTGACCTACGCTCGTAAATCCATCGCTGGCTTTAAAGTCCGTGAAGGATGGCCGATCGGCGTCAAAGTGACTCTGCGCCGTGAGCGTATGTACGAATTCCTGGATCGTCTGCTGTCGATCTCCCTGCCTCGGGTCCGCGACTTCCGCGGCCTGAATGCCAAGTCCTTCGATGGTCGTGGTAACTACAGCATGGGCGTTAAAGAGCAGATCATCTTCCCGGAAATCGACTACGACAAGATCGATGCTCTCCGCGGTCTGGACATCACCCTGACCACCACTGCCAAGAACGATGATGAAGGCCGCGCTCTGCTGCGTGCGTTCAAATTCCCGTTCCGCAACTGATTGGAGTAGGACCATGGCCAAGATGAGCATGAAAAACCGCGAGCTGAAGCGTCAGCTCACGGTTGCCAAGTACGCCAAGAAGCGTGCAGCACTGAAAGCAATCATCGTTGATCTGAACGCAAGTCCAGAAGCGCGTTGGGAAGCTACAGTTGCTCTGCAGAAGCAGCCACGTGACGCAAGCGCTTCGCGCATGCGTAACCGCTGCCGCCTGACCGGTCGTCCACACGGCGTTTACCGCAAGTTCGGCCTCGGCCGTAACAAACTGCGTGAAGCGGCAATGCGTGGTGACGTACCAGGTCTGGTTAAAGCCAGCTGGTAAGTACGTTCGAAGTCTCGGTGGCCAGGATCGCAAGATACTGACCGCCGGTGGCCTAGAATCTGGAACAAGCCCCTTTTGGGGCTTGTTTCATTTCCGGAGTGTGTCTAAAATACGCGGCTCGCCTGAGCCCGTGTGTTTTGTGCTCGGAGATTCTCGGCGACACGTAATGGCCGCAAGGCTAATTTTTTTGTATTAGGAGCGTCTAGCCATGAGTATGCAGGACCCGTTAGCGGACATGCTAACTCGTATCCGTAATGCCCAGATGGCTGAAAAGTCCGTCGTAAGCATGCCATCTTCCACG
The DNA here is from genome assembly GCF_013386655.1 of Pseudomonas sp. K5002. Taxonomy (NCBI): domain Bacteria; kingdom Pseudomonadati; phylum Pseudomonadota; class Gammaproteobacteria; order Pseudomonadales; family Pseudomonadaceae; genus Pseudomonas; species Pseudomonas sp. K5002. The sequence goes on from NZ_JACARK010000172.1 coordinate 26,442, forward strand.
TTGAAGGTTGCTGTTGCCAAAGTCCTGAAAGACGAAGGCTACATTGCGGGTTATCAGATCAGCAGCGAAATCAAACCACTGCTGTCCATCGAGCTGAAGTACTTCGAAGGCCGTCCGGTCATCGAAGAAGTGAAGCGCGTTAGCCGTCCAGGCCTGCGTCAGTACAAGTCCGTTGATGATCTGCCAAAAGTTCGTGGCGGTCTCGGTGTGTCTATCGTCTCCACCAACAAAGGTGTGATGACGGATCGTGCTGCGCGCGCTGCCGGTGTCGGCGGCGAAGTTCTTTGCACTGTGTTCTAAGGGGGGATAAGCATGTCACGCGTCGCTAAGAACCCCGTTAAGCTGCCAGCCGGTGTCGAAGTAAAATTCGCAGGCCAACAGCTTTCGGTGAAGGGTGCCAAGGGCACTCTGGAACTGAACATCCATTCGTCCGTTGAGATCGTTGAAGAAGCTGGTGAGCTGCGTTTCGCTGCTCGCAATGGCGATCAACAAACTCGCGCAATGGCCGGTACCACTCGTGCGTTGGTAAACAACATGGTCCAAGGCGTAAGCCAAGGCTTCGAGCGCAAGCTCCAGCTGGTCGGTGTTGGTTACAAAGCGCAAGCAAAAGGCACGGTTCTGAACCTGGCCCTTGGCTTCTCGCACCCAGTGGATTACGAACTGCCGGAAGGCATCACCGCTGAGACCCCTAGCCAAACCGATATCCTGATCAAGGGTATTGATAAGCAGCTGGTAGGTCAGGTGGCCGCTGAGATCCGCGACTTCCGTCCACCAGAGCCGTACAAAGGCAAAGGTGTGCGCTACGCGGACGAAGTCGTCCGTCGTAAAGAAGCCAAGAAGAAGTAGGGCATAGCAAATGACCGACAAAAAAGTTACTCGACTGCGTCGCGCTCGCAAAGCACGCCTGAAAATGCACGAACTCGAAGTCGTGCGTCTCTGCGTGTTCCGCTCGTCGCAGCACATCTACGCCCAGGTCATCTCGGCCGACGGCAACAAAGTCCTGGCAAGCGCCTCGACTTTGGATAAAGAACTGCGTGATGGTGCCACTGGCAACATCGACGCGGCCACTAAGGTTGGCCAGCTGGTCGCTACGCGTGCTAAGGCCGCCGGCGTCTCGCAAGTGGCTTTCGACCGCTCTGGCTTCAAGTACCACGGCCGCGTGAAAGCGCTGGCTGATGCTGCTCGTGAAGCTGGGCTGGAGTTCTAAGTTATGTCAAATAACGACCAAAAGCGCGACGAAGGCTACATTGAGAAGCTGGTTCAAGTTAACCGCGTAGCCAAAACCGTTAAAGGCGGCCGTATCTTCACTTTCACCGCGTTGACCGTGGTAGGTGATGGTAAAGGGCGCGTTGGCTTCGGCCGTGGCAAGTCACGTGAAGTGCCTGCTGCGATCCAGAAGGCAATGGAAGCTGCTCGTCGCAACATGATCCAAGTTGATCTGAACGGCACTACTCTGCAGTACGCAATGAAGTCCGCTCACGGCGCTTCGAAGGTGTACATGCAGCCTGCCTCTGAAGGTACCGGTATCATCGCTGGCGGCGCTATGCGTGCTGTCCTCGAAGTTGCTGGCGTTCAGAACGTTCTGGCCAAGTGCTACGGCTCGACTAACCCGGTAAACGTGGTTCACGCCACTTTCAAGGGTTTGAAAGCAATGCAGTCTCCTGAATCCATTGCCGCCAAGCGTGGCAAAAGCGTCAAGGAGATCTTCTGATCATGGCTACCGTTAAAGTAACGCTGATCAAAAGCATGACCGGCCGCATCCCTAACCACAAATTGTGCGTTAAGGGTTTGGGTCTGCGTCGCATCGGTCACACTGTAGAAGTACTTGATACTCCCGAGAATCGCGGGATGATCAACAAGGCTTACTACATGCTGCGTGTCGAGGGTTAATTCGATGAAACTCAATGATCTGAGTCCAGCGCCGGGTTCCCGTCGCGAAAAGCATCGTCCGGGCCGTGGTATCGGTAGTGGTTTGGGCAAGACCGGTGGCCGTGGCCACAAAGGTCAGTCCTCCCGCTCCGGTGGCACCATCGCTCCTGGCTTTGAAGGCGGTCAACAGCCGCTGCATCGTCGCCTGCCGAAGTTCGGTTTCGTTTCCCTGAAAGCCATGGACCGCGCAGAAGTGCGTCTGTCCGAGCTGGCCAAAGTGGAAGGCGACATCGTTACCGTGCAGACCCTGAAAGATGCCAACGTGATCAACGTCAACGTACAGCGTGTGAAAATCATGCTGTCCGGTGAAGTGACTCGCGCTGTCACTATCGGCAAGGGAATCGGCGCCACCAAAGGTGCGCGTTCGGCTATCGAAGCAGCTGGCGGCAAGTTCGAGGAATAAATGGCTAAGCAAGGTGCTCTCTCAGCGCTCGGCAAAGGCGGTATGTCTGAACTTTGGGCTCGTCTGCGTTTTCTGTTCCTGGCGATTATCGTCTACCGAATAGGCGCACACATCCCGGTTCCAGGTATCAACCCGGACCGACTCGCAGACCTGTTTCGACAGAATGAGGGGACCATTCTTAGCTTGTTCAACATGTTTTCCGGCGGCGCGCTGGAACGGATGAGCATCTTTGCACTGGGGATCATGCCGTACATCTCGGCATCGATCATCATGCAACTGATGACCGCCGTCAGTCCGCAGTTGGAGCAGTTGAAGAAGGAAGGTGAAGCTGGCCGTCGCAAGATAAGCCAGTACACCCGCTACGGCACTGTCATCCTCGCCCTGGTCCAGGCTATCGGCATGTCCGTTGGCCTGGCCGGGCAGGGTGTTGCGTTCACTGGTGACTTTGGCTTCCATTTCGTCGCGGTATCCACATTTGTGGCTGGTGCGATGTTCATGATGTGGCTGGGTGAGCAGATTACTGAGCGTGGTGTTGGTAACGGTATCTCGATGTTGATTTTCGCAGGTATCGTTGCCGGTCTTCCGAGAGCGATTGGGCAGTCTTTCGAGTCTGCACGTCAGGGTGATATCAATATCTTCGCCCTGGTTGCCATCGGTTTGTTGGCAGTAGCGATTATCGGTTTTGTGGTGTTCATTGAGCGTGGCCAGCGTCGTATTGCTGTTCACTACGCCAAGCGTCAGCAGGGCCGCAAGGTCTTTGCCGCGCAGACCAGCCACCTGCCGCTGAAAGTGAACATGGCGGGGGTTATTCCTGCCATTTTCGCGAGCAGCATTTTGCTGTTTCCGGCTTCGTTGGGTGCCTGGTTCGGTCAGTCTGAAGGTATGGGCTGGTTGCAGGACATCTCGCAGTCGATCGCTCCTGGTCAGCCGTTGAATATTCTGCTGTTTAGTGCAGGGATTATTTTCTTCTGCTTCTTCTATACGGCGTTGATGTTCAATCCGAAAGACGTAGCGGAAAACCTGAAGAAGTCCGGTGCCTTTATTCCGGGTATTCGTCCAGGTGAGCAGTCTGCGCGCTACATTGATGGCGTTCTGACTCGCTTGACCATGTTCGGTGCTCTATATATGACGGCCGTCTGCCTGTTGCCCCAGTTCCTGGTGGTTGCAGCAAACGTTCCGTTCTACCTTGGCGGGACCTCGTTGCTGATCGTCGTCGTGGTTGTGATGGACTTCATGTCCCAAGTACAATCGCACCTCGTTTCGCACCAGTACGAATCCCTGATGAAGAAAGCCAACCTGAAGGGTTACGGCAGCGGCATGTTGCGCTGAGTACCCATAAGGTTCGAGGAGTTGGTGATGAAAGTTCGTGCATCGGTGAAAAAGCTGTGCCGTAACTGCAAGATTATTCGCCGCGAAGGTGTTGTTCGAGTAATTTGCAGCGCGGAACCGCGTCACAAACAGCGCCAAGGCTGAGTGTGATCCGCTTGAAGCCCGGCAGCTAGTGCGCTGCCGGGTTGATTATTTGTTATTACAGCGATATTATCTCGCGCCCTATTTCTTGGCTTCCGGGGCGTAGGTAGCTGTCAATTGGAGTCCCACTGAATGGCCCGTATTGCAGGCGTTAACATTCCAGATAACAAGCACACTGTTATCTCGCTGACCTACATCTATGGTGTTGGTCGCACTACTGCGCAGAAAATTTGCGCAGATACTGGGGTAAACCCAGCCGCAAAGATCAAGGATCTGAGCGACGAGCAGATTGAGCTGTTGCGTGGCGAAGTGGCGAAGTTCACCACTGAAGGTGACCTGCGTCGCGAAATCAACATGAAAATCAAGCGTTTGATGGACCTCGGTTGCTACCGTGGTCTGCGTCATCGTCGTGGTCTTCCAGTACGCGGTCAGCGTACCAAGACTAACGCGCGTACCCGTAAAGGTCCGCGTAAGCCGATCCGCAAGTAATCGCCCACGCGAATCGACAGGAAATTAATCATGGCAAAACCTGCTGCTCGTCCTCGTAAAAAAGTTAAAAAGACAGTGGTTGATGGCATCGCCCACATCCATGCATCTTTTAACAACACAATCGTGACCATCACCGACCGTCAAGGTAACGCGCTTTCTTGGGCTACCTCCGGTGGTTCGGGTTTCCGCGGTTCCCGCAAGTCCACCCCGTTTGCTGCTCAAGTAGCTGCTGAACGTGCTGGTCAAGCTGCGCTGGAATATGGCCTGAAAAACCTCGACGTCAACGTCAAAGGTCCAGGTCCAGGTCGTGAGTCTGCTGTCCGTGCATTGAACGGCTGTGGCTATAAGATCGCCAGCATCACCGACGTGACGCCAATCCCGCACAACGGGTGCCGTCCGCCGAAGAAGCGCCGCGTGTAATCCAGGAGATTGTAAAGAATGGCTCGTTACATTGGTCCAAAATGCAAACTCGCTCGTCGTGAAGGCACCGATCTCTTTCTGAAGAGCGGCGTGCGCGCGATCGAATCGAAGTGCAACATTGAAGCAGCACCTGGTATCCACGGCCAACGCCGCGGTCGCCAGTCCGACTACGGCACCCAACTGCGTGAAAAGCAGAAGGTCCGTCGTATCTACGGCGTTCTCGAGCGTCAGTTCAGCGGCTACTACAAAGAAGCTGCTGGCAAGAAAGGTGCAACCGGTGAAAACCTGCTGCAACTGCTCGAATGCCGTCTGGACAACGTTGTATACCGTATGGGCTTTGGTTCGACTCGTGCCGAATCCCGTCAGCTGGTATCGCACAAATCCGTCAGCGTAAACGGCCAAACCGTTAACGTCCCGTCGTACCAGGTTCGTGCTGGTGACGTGGTCGCGATTCGCGAGAAAGCAAAAAATCAACTTCGCATTGTCCAAGCTCTCGATCTGTGTGCCCAACGTGGCCGCGTAGAATGGGTAGAAGTAGACACTGAGAAGAAGTCGGGCGTTTTCAAGAACGTTCCTGCTCGCAGTGATCTGTCCGCCGACATCAACGAAAGCCTGATTGTCGAGCTCTACTCCAAGTAAGGGCTAGAAAATAGGTGCATCCATGCAGATTTCGGTAAATGAGTTCCTGACACCCCGTCACATTGATGTGCAGGTTGTCAGTCCAACCCGCGCCAAGATCACTCTCGAGCCTCTCGAGCGTGGTTTTGGCCACACCCTGGGCAACGCGCTGCGCCGCATCCTGTTGTCCTCAATGCCCGGCTGTGCAGTAGTCGAGGCCGAGATTGACGGTGTGCTCCACGAGTACAGCGCCATCGAAGGTGTACAGGAAGACGTAATTGAAATCCTGTTGAACCTTAAAGGTCTGGCTATCAAGCTGCACGGCCGTGACGAAGTTACGCTGACCTTGTCGAAGAAGGGTTCGGGGGTGGTTACCGCTGCCGATATTCAGCTGGATCATGATGTCGAGATCGTTAATCCCGATCACGTAATCGCTAACCTGGCGTCTAACGGCGCCCTGAACATGAAGCTCACCGTAGCTCGTGGTCGTGGTTATGAACCGGCCGACTCGCGTCAGAGCGATGAAGACGAAAGCCGCAGCATTGGTCGCTTGCAGCTCGACTCTTCGTTCAGCCCGGTTCGCCGTATCGCATACGTGGTGGAAAACGCCCGTGTCGAACAGCGTACTAACCTGGACAAGCTGGTTATTGATCTGGAAACCAACGGTACTCTGGATCCTGAAGAGGCTATCCGCCGCGCTGCAACCATTCTGCAACAGCAGTTGGCTGCGTTCGTCGACCTCAAGGGTGACAGCGAACCAGTGGTAATCGAGCAGGAAGACGAGATCGATCCGATCCTGCTTCGCCCGGTTGACGATCTGGAACTGACTGTACGTTCGGCTAACTGCCTTAAGGCGGAAAACATTTACTACATCGGTGATCTGATTCAGCGCACCGAAGTAGAACTGTTGAAGACTCCGAACCTGGGCAAGAAATCCTTGACTGAAATCAAGGACGTTCTGGCCTCCCGCGGTCTGTCCCTCGGCATGCGCCTCGACAACTGGCCGCCTGCAAGTCTTAAGAAGGACGACAAGGCGACTGCCTGATCGTCGTAATCACCGAACGTGAGTTTGGTAAGGAATGAACCATGCGTCATCGTAAAAGTGGTCGTCACCTGAGCCGTACCAGCTCGCACCGTAAGGCTATGTTCCAGAACATGGCGGTGTCGCTGTTCGAGCACGAGCTGATCAAAACTACACTGCCGAAAGCTAAAGAACTGCGTCGCGTTGCTGAGCCGCTGATTACTTTGGCCAAGACAGACAGCCTGGCTAACCGCCGTCTGGCTTTCGACCGTACTCGTTCGAAAGCTATCGTTGGTAAGCTCTTCAACGACCTGGGCAAGCGTTACGCTACCCGTGAGGGTGGCTACCTGCGCATCCTCAAGTGCGGTTTCCGCGCTGGTGACAACGCGCCTATGGCGTACGTTGAGCTGATCGATCGTCCAGTTGGCGGTGAAGCTGTATCCGCTGAGTAAGACGTCAGTCTGTAACGAAGAACCGGGCCTAGTGCCCGGTTTTTTGTGCGCGTTGAAAACTGGAATTACCTCGAGCGAATACACGTTCAGCCCGTGCAGCAACTTTTGATATCCGTTCGGATGTATCGTTAGTTAATTTCTATCGGTGGGTATGATTTAATAAATTTGATGGTGTCATCTTCCTGATCAATAATCGCTCCAAGCCGATTAGCCGGCAGTTCCAAGACTGACCTGAGGAAGATTGAGCATGAGCCAGAATAAAACCCTTACTACCGCCAGCGGCGCACCTGTCGCGGATAACCAGAATTCCCGTTCCGCCGGCCCACGCGGCCCGCTGCTGCTCGACGACTTTCACCTGATCGAGAAGCTCGCTCACTTCAACCGTGAAAACATTCCTGAGCGTCGTGTACACGCCAAAGGCTCGGGCGCTTACGGTACCTTCACCGTCACTCAAGACATCACGCAGTACACCAGCGCCAAGCTCTTCGATTCTGTGGGCAAGCAAACTCCGACTTTCCTGCGCTTCTCCACGGTGGGTGGCGAGCGTGGTTCGGCTGATACTGAGCGCGACCCGCGTGGTTTCGCGTTGAAGTTCTACACCGAAGAAGGCAACTGGGACATCGTTGGTAACAACACCCCGGTGTTCTTCATCCGCGACCCGCTGAAGTTTCCCGACTTTATCCACACCCAAAAGCGCCTGCCGCAAAGCAACCTGAAAAGTGCACAGATGATGTGGGACTTCTGGTCGCACTCCCCTGAGGCGCTGCACCAGGTCACCATCCTGTTTTCGGACCGTGGCATCCCGGACGGCTACCGTCACATGCACGGCTTCGGCAGTCACACCTACAGCTTGATTAACGCCAAAGGCGAGCGTCACTGGGTGAAGTGGCACTACAAGACCAAGCAAGGTATCAAGAACCTGGCGCCGGCTGACGCTGCACGCCTGGCGGGTACCGACCCTGATTACGCTCAGCGCGATCTGTTCGGTGCTATTGAGCGTGGTGACTTCCCGAAATGGCGCGTGTGCATTCAGATCATGACTGAGGCCCAGGCCAACGCTCACTACGAAAACCCGTTCGACGTGACCAAGACCTGGTCGCAGAAAGAGTTCCCGCTGATCGAAGTGGGTGAGCTGGAACTGAACCGCAACCCGCTGAACTACTTCGCTGAAGTTGAACAGGCGGCTTTCGGTCCAAGCAACATGGTCCCGGGTGTTGGCCTGTCGCCAGACCGCATGCTGCAAGGGCGCGTGTTCGCTTACGCCGATGCCCATCGCTACCGCGTAGGTACCAATCACCAGCAACTGCCGGTAAATGCGCCACGCAGCCCGGTCAATAGCTACCAGCGTGATGGTTCGATGGCATTCGGCTCCAATGGTGGTGCGGCCCCCAATTACGAGCCAAACAGCTACGCCGATGCGCCGAAGCAGGCTCCTCAGTATGCCGAGCCAGCCTTGGCCCTGAGCGGTGCGGCTGATCGTTACGATCACCGCGAAGATACCGACTACTACAGCCATGCCGGTGCGCTGTTCCGCCTGATGAACGATGAGCAGAAAGCCCTGCTGATCAACAATATCGCCGGCGCAATGGCGGGTGTTTCCAGCGACGTGGTGCAGCGCCAGTTGCAGTACTTCTTCAAGGCCGACCCGGCTTATGGAGAAGGGATCGCATCTGCACTGGGTGTATCGCTTAACTGACTCTAAACGATAAGCAGAACCGCCCTCATTTGGGCGGTTTTTGCGTTATTTAAGCTACTTTTCACCGGAAATCTTCACTTTTCTGCCGTTGGTCCCGTGACCTCCGGGTCATCATGGTTCAAACTACAGACTTTCAAGCAGGGAGATGTAGGGCGATGCAAGGTCACCCCGACGTAATCGATTACCTCAACACGTTGCTGACGGGCGAACTGGCAGCTCGTGACCAATATTTCATTCACTCGCGGATGTACGAAGACTGGGGCTTTACCGAGCTCTACGAGCGTATCAACCATGAAATGGAAGAAGAGGCACAGCACGCCGACGCACTGATGCGCCGTATCCTGATGCTCGAAGGCACGCCCCGTATGCGTCCCGACGACCTGGATACCGGCACCACGGTGCCTGAGATGCTCGCCAGCGACTTGCGCCTTGAGTACAAGGTCCGTGCCGCGCTCTGCAAGGGCATTGAGCTCTGCGAGCAGCACAACGACTACGTCACGCGGGAAATCCTGCGGGTGCAGTTGAATGACACCGAAGAAGATCACACCTACTGGCTGGAAAAGCAGTTGGGCCTGATCAAGCTGATTGGCCTGGAGAATTACCTGCAATCGCAGTTCTGATTCCTCCAGCTACTAAAAGGCCCCTGTCACTTACACGGTGACAGGGGCTTTTTCGTGGGGCTGAACAATCAGTCCTTGTCGCGAGCCAGCAGAGGCTTGAGGTAGAAGCCGGTGTGAGACTGCTTCATCTCCGAGACTTGCTCCGGTGTGCCGACCGCAATGATCTGCCCACCTTTGGAACCGCCTTCCGGCCCCAGGTCCACCAGCCAGTCGGCGGTCTTGATCACATCCAGATTGTGCTCGATCACTACCACCGTGTTGCCGTGGTCACGCAGGCGATGCAGCACGTCCAGCAATTGCTGAATATCCGCGAAGTGCAGGCCTGTGGTCGGCTCGTCGAGGATGTACAGCGTCTTGCCGGTGTCACGCTTGGACAGCTCGCGAGACAGCTTGACCCGCTGGGCCTCGCCGCCCGACAGCGTCGTCGCCGACTGACCCAGCTTGATGTACGACAGGCCAACATCCATCAGTGTCTGCAGCTTGCGCGCCAGGGCCGGTACCGCGTCGAAGAACACCCGCGCTTCCTCGATCGTCATCTCGAGGGTTTCGTGGATGCTCTTGCCCTTGTACTTGATCTCCAGGGTTTCGCGGTTATAGCGTTTGCTCTTGCACACGTCGCACGGCACGTAGATGTCCGGCAGGAAGTGCATCTCCACCTTGATCAAGCCATCGCCCTGGCACGCTTCGCAGCGGCCGCCCTTGACGTTGAACGAGAACCGGCCAGGCCCGTAGCCACGGGAGCGCGATTCCGGCACGCCGGCGAACAGCTCGCGAATCGGCGTGAACAGCCCGGTGTAGGTCGCCGGGTTGGAGCGCGGTGTGCGGCCAATCGGGCTTTGGTCGATATCGACCACCTTGTCCAGGTGTTCCAGGCCCTTGATGCTGTCGTGAGCGGCGGCTTCCAGGGTGGTCGCGCCGTTCAGTGCAGTGGCACTCAACGGGAACAGCGTGTTGTTGATCAGCGTTGATTTGCCCGAACCGGATACACCGGTCACACAGGTCAGCAGGCCCAGCGGGATCTCCAGGTCGACATTGCGCAGGTTGTTGCCACGCGCGCCCTTGAGGTGCAGTGCCATCTTCTTGTTGCGCGGGGTGCGTTTGGCCGGCACGGCGATCTTCACGCGACCCGACAGGTACTTACCGGTCAGCGAGTCAGGATGCGCCATCACTTCAGCCGGCGTGCCCTCGGCGACAATATGCCCACCGTGAACACCCGCTCCCGGGCCGATATCGACCACATAATCGGCCAGGCGAATCGCGTCTTCATCGTGCTCGACCACGATCACCGTATTGCCGATGTCCCGCAGGTGCTTCAGCGTGCCCAGCAAGCGGTCGTTGTCCCGTTGATGCAATCCAATCGACGGTTCATCGAGGATGTACAACACGCCCACCAGGCCGGCACCGATCTGGCTGGCCAAGCGAATCCGCTGGGCTTCACCGCCGGAAAGCGTGTCGGCACTGCGGTCCAGCGACAGGTAGTCCAGGCCCACGTTGACCAGGAACTGCAGCCGTTCACGAATCTCCTTGAGGATCTTGTCGGCAATTTCCCCGCGGCGGCCCGTCAGTTTCAGCGTGCCGAAGTATTCGCAGGCATCGCCAATCGGCAGGTTGGTCACTGCCGGCAGGGTCTTCTCGCCAACCCACACATGCCGTGCCTCACGGCGCAGGCGTGTGCCACGGCAATCCGGGCAAGGCTGGGTGCTGAGGAACTTGGCCAGTTCCTCGCGCACGCTGGCGGACTCCGTCTCGCGGTAGCGCCGCTCCAGGTTCGGCACGATGCCTTCGAACGGGTGCGAGCGTTTGACGATATCGCCACGGTCGTTCAAATACTTGAAGTCGACGTTCTGTGAACCGCTGCCATGCAGGATGAATTTCTGCTGTTCGGCGGGCAGTTCGTTGAACGGCACTTCCAGGCTGAACTTGTAGTGCGAAGCCAACGACCCCAGCATCTGGAAGTAATAGACGTTACGCCTGTCCCAGCCACGTATCGCACCCTCCGCCAGTGTGAGGTCACCGTTGACCAGGCGCTTGATGTCGAAGAATTGCTTAACCCCCAGGCCATCACAGGTCGGGCAAGCGCCGGCCGGGTTGTTGAAGGAAAACAGCTTCGGTTCCAGCTCGCTGATGGCATGGCCGCAGATCGGGCAGGCGAAGCGCGCGGAGAAGATAATTTCTTCCCCGGGTTCGTCGTCCATCGGCGCCACCAGGGCGATACCGTCTGCCAGCTTCAGCGCGGTCTCGAAAGACTCCGCCAGGCGCTGCTGCAAATCGGCACGCACCTTGAAACGGTCGACGACCACATCAATCGAGTGCTTCTTCTGTTTATCCAGCTTCGGCGCTTCGTCCAGCTCGTAGAGCTTGCCGTTGATGCGGGCACGCACGAAACCCTGGGCACGCAGTTCTTCAAAGACCAAAAGGTGTTCACCCTTGCGCTCGCGAATCACCGGTGCCAGCAGCATCAGCTTGGCGCCCTCCGGCTGGGCCAGCACCAGGTCGACCATCTGGCTGACGGTCTGGGCTTCCAGGGGAATGTCGTGGTCCGGGCAGCGGGGAATACCCACGCGGGCATACAGCAGGCGCAGGTAGTCGTAGATCTCGGTGATGGTGCCCACGGTGGAACGCGGGTTGTGGGAGGTGGATTTCTGTTCGATGGAAATCGCAGGCGACAGGCCTTCAATGGTGTCGACGTCGGGCTTTTCCATCATCGACAGGAACTGGCGGGCATAGGCCGACAGGGATTCCACATAGCGGCGCTGGCCTTCGGCGTACAGCGTGTCAAACGCCAGGGACGACTTGCCGGACCCGGACAAGCCGGTGATGACGATCAGTTTGTCCCGTGGCAGGGTCAGGTCGATGTTCTTCAGGTTGTGGGTTCGAGCCCCACGAATCAGGATCTTGTCCAAGATGGCCTCGCACGGCGGGCGTAAATAATGCAGGAGTATACGGCTAAAGACTGGATGAATATACACTGTCAAAGTGCCGGGTGCAGCCTTACATGAAAGCTGCGCGGCAAAGCGCCGCATATACCCTCTCAATCGATGGGACTGGTAGAATCGCCGCCGGTTCACACGAGGTTTATCCATGCACGATCCCCACAGCGAACGCATGAGTGGCAGCGAGACCCGCGCAGCAAGCGGTCTGGCCCTGGTGTTCGCATTCCGTATGCTTGGCATGTTTATGGTGTTGCCGGTGCTGGCAACCTATGGAATGGATCTCGCAGGAGCGACCCCGGCCCTGATCGGCCTGGCGATTGGCGCCTATGGCCTGACCCAGGCGCTGTTTCAGATTCCGTTCGGCGTCATTTCCGACCGCATCGGCCGCCGGCCGGTGATCTACCTCGGCCTGATCGTCTTCGCCCTGGGCAGTGTGCTTGCGGCCAATGCCGACTCTATCTGGGGCGTGATCGCCGGACGCGTCCTGCAAGGCGCCGGCGCGATTTCCGCCGCCGTCATGGCACTGCTCTCCGACCTGACCCGCGAACAACACCGTACCAAGGCCATGGCGATGATCGGCATGACCATCGGTCTTTCGTTCGCCGTGGCGATGGTAGTCGGCCCGCTGCTGACCCGCGCGTTCGGCTTGCACGGTCTGTTCCTGGCCACCGGTGGCATGGCGCTGTTCGGCATCGTGATTGTCGCCTTCATGGTTCCGCATTCCACGGGGCCGTTGCAGCACCGTGAGTCGGGCGTCGCCAAGCAGGCATTGCTGCCGACACTCAAGCACCCGGACCTGTTGCGCCTGGATTTGGGTATCTTCGTATTACACGCAATGCTGATGTGCAGCTTCGTCGCCTTGCCCCTGGCCCTGGTACAAAAAGCCGGGCTGCCCAAGGAGCAGCACTGGTGGGTGTACCTGACCGCGCTGCTGATTTCGTTCTTCGCCATGATCCCGTTCATCATCTACGGCGAGAAGAAACGCAAAATGAAACGAGTTCTGCTGGGCGCCGTCGCGACATTGATGCTCACTGAGCTATTCTTCTGGCAGTTCGGCGACAGCCTGCGGGCGCTGGTGATCGGCACGGTGGTGTTCTTCACCGCGTTCAACCTGCTGGAGGCTTCACTGCCTTCGCTGATCAGTAAGGTTTCACCGGCCGGCGGCAAAGGCACGGCGATGGGCGTGTATTCCACCAGCCAGTTCCTCGGTTCTGCACTGGGCGGGATCATGGGCGGCTGGATGTTCCAGCATGGCGGTTTGTCGGTTGTGTTCCTGGGATGCGCAGGTCTGGCTGCCCTCTGGCTAGCCTTTGCTGTTACCATGCGCGAACCTCCCTATGTGACGAGCCTGCGCTTGCCGTTATCGCCCGAAGCGATCCGCGAAGCCGGTCTGGTCGAGCGCCTTAAGGCCGTTGTTGGGGTTACGGATGCTGTGGTTGTTACTGAAGAAGCCGCCATCTACATCAAATTGGACACCGAATTATTGGATCGCGCGACGCTCGAGCAACTGGTCAACCCAGTGCCGACAGCGCGCCCAGCCTAGGAGAACGTTATGGCCCGTGGGGTTAACAAAGTCATATTGGTCGGTACATGCGGCCAGGATCCCGAAGTTCGCTACTTGCCGAACGGTAACGCCGTGACCAACCTGAGTCTGGCGACCAGCGAACAGTGGACCGACAAGCAAACCGGCCAGAAGGTCGAGAAAACCGAATGGCACCGTGTGTCGATGTTCGGCAAGGTTGCAGAGATCGCCGGTGAGTACCTGCGCAAAGGTTCGCAGGTCTACATCGAAGGCAAGCTGCAAACCCGCGAGTGGGAAAAAGACGGCATCAAGCGTTACACCACCGAAATCGTGGTCGACATGCAAGGCACCATGCAACTGCTGGGCGGCCGTCCACAGGGCGACCAACAGGGCCAGGGCGGCATGTCCAACTCGGCGCCGCGTCCACAGCAGCAGTCCCGTCCGCAGCCAACCCAGCAGCCACAGCGTGAGTCGCGTCCAGCGCCACAGCAGGCCGCTCCTCAGCCGGCAGCCGACTTCGACAGCTTTGATGACGATATTCCGTTCTAAGGTCGCTTGAGACCCAGAACTGTCGCGTAACACCAGAAAACCCCCGGTGGCCTTGGCCCCGGGGGTTTTTCATTGCGGACACGGCAATCCGCTAAACGTCAGTAGAAGCGGCGCCCACCACCAACTCCCGAAACCTCTCCAATACCGACGACGTATCACCTACCCGGGTAGCCAGGTGCAACGGCGCCACCAGGCTCCGGCACTCCGAAAGCTCGCGATAAACAATCCCGTCGCCCCGCAACCGTTGCATTGAGGCAGGCACAATCGAAACCCCAAGCCCCGCAGCCACCAGGCTCAACGTCGCCGTCATGCGCGGCGCCTCTTGCACAACTTGCGGGCTGAAACCCGCTTCGCGACACGCCACCAGAATCGCGTCATACAACCCAAGCCCTACCCGGCGCCGATACAGCACAAACGCCTCGGTGGCCAATGCCGCCAATGGCAGCGGCGTCGACGGGTTGATAGCCAGTGGGTGGTCGGTAGGCAGCGCCAGCAACATTGGCTCCACCAGAATTGGCTGGTCCTGCAACGCCTGCGTCCCGCTCAGCGGCGAGCGAATGAACGCCGCGTCGAGCTTTTCGTGCAGCAACGCGTCCAGCAGTTCACCGGTACCGGCTTCTTCCAGTACCACTGAAACGCCGACAAAGGTTTCCCGAAACAGGCGCAGTACGCTGGGCACAAACGGATGCAAGGCGGCAGAGCTGGTGAAACCAATCGCCAGGCGTCCGCGTTCACCTCGGGCGGCGCGGCGCACAATGTCGGCCACACCATCGACGCTGGCCAAGATATGCCGCGCCTCTTCCAGCAAGGCCAGCCCCGCAGTGGTCGGGCGCACGCCTCGTGGCAGGCGCTCCATCAGCACCACACCCAACTCGGCTTCAAGACTTTGCAACAGGCGGGTCAGCGGCGGTTGCTGCATGCCCAGTCGTTCTGCCGCGCGGGTGATATAGCCTTCTTCGGCAATCGCGACGAAGGCCCTGAGCTGCCTGAGTTCCAGCATAGGAATACTTTTCAGGTATGGGAGGTGATCAATCGTGGCATTTGTTCTCATGGATCACAAGATTTAGGCTGTCCTCACTCCTCACAGAAGAAGGAATGCCGCAATGACCTGGTCAGCCAAGCAATACTCGATGTTCGAACAACAGCGCACTCGTCCCGTCCGGGATCTGGTAGCAGCCATCCCTGAGGGTGACGTGCGTACCGCTGTCGACCTGGGTTGCGGCCCGGGCAATTCGACTGAAGTCCTGGCTGATCGCTTTCCGCAGGCATTGGTCACCGGCATGGACAGTTCCGATGACATGCTGGTCGACGCCCGCAAGCGCCTGCCCGCGTTGACTTTCGAATTGGCTGATATCGGCGCCTGGAACCCTGTGCAGAAATTCGACGTCATCCTCGCCAATGCATCGCTGCAATGGCTGCCTGATCACGCCACGCTGTATCCGCATTTAGTCAATCAACTGACCTCCGGCGGCACCCTGGCGGTGCAGACGCCCGACAATCTTGACGAGCCGGCCCACAAGCTGGCGCGGGAAGTCGCGGCGGACGGCCCGTGGGCCGCAAAGATCGGCAGCGTCAAACACAATGAACGCCATACCGCGAGCTACTACTTTGAGTTGCTGAGCCAACACTGTTCCACCGTGGATGTATGGCGCACCACTTACCACCATCCGCTGGCAGGTTCTGCCGCGGTGGTGGAGTGGTTCAAGGGGTCGGCATTGCGTCCGTTCCTGGCGCCCCTGACCGAGTCAGAAAGGAACGCCTTCCTCGACGAGTACCTGGCGCGGATCACCAAGGCTTATCCAGCGCTGGCCGATGGCACTGTGTTGCTGCCGTTTCCGCGCCTGTTCATCATCGCTACCCGGTAAGCGCGGAGAAGGTCAATCGGCGGACAAGAACTGTTCCGCCGATACCACGCTCGCATAAGCAAACCCCAGCGACGACATAAACGCCGCATGCACCTGGGCTGCCGGCACGACGCTGCCATTGAATTCCAGGTCCCGCGTGGCGCAGGCATCGTGGATCACGGTCACGCTGTAGCCCAGGTCCGACGCGGCGCGCACCACGCCGTCGATGCACATATGGCTCATGCTGCCCACCACCACCAGTTCGGTGATGCTGCATTGTTCCAGCAGGGCCCGCAGGTTGGTTTCGCGGAACGCATTGACGAAATGCTTGAGCACCACGGGCTCGTCGGCCTGGTTCAGCACCTTGGGGTGCAGGTGTGCACCTTCCGAGCCCGGGGTGAAGAAGGGGGCATCGTCGGAGGTGAATTCGTGGCGTACGTGAATCACCGTATCGCCTGCCTGGCGAAATGCCTGTAGCACTTGCTGCGCCTTGTCTGCCGCCGCGTCCACTCCGTCTAGCGGCCACTTGCCCTGGGGGAAGTAGTCGTTCTGGATATCGATTAGGATGAGCGCTTGCTTGGCCATGTTGGTTTCCTTGTGAGGGTTGATGCGTCCAGTATCCTGGCTGGCGTGACGCCTGGGGATTGGCCGCACCGACAATAACAGAGGGAAAACTGACAATGGCGATCGTCGAGCTCGGCGTGCTGATCTACAGTGGTGCGCAAATGGCCGCCGTGCATGGCTTGACCGACCTGTTCGCGGTCGCCAACCGGATTGCGACCGAGCATCAGTCGGAGCAACTGCCGTCCCTGCGCATCAGCCATTGGCAGGCTGAAACAGGCGGTGCGCCGACCCGTGTATTCGATAGCGAGCCCGGTAGCGGGGATAGGTTGACGGCCTTGCTGATTCCACCCTCCATTGCCGGCTTTTCCGAGGGCCAGGCGTCCGCCGAATTGCTGGATTGGCTGCGCCAGCAACATCGCTCCGGGACCATTCTGGGCGGGGTGTGCGTAGGTTCGATCCTGATGGCGGAAAGCGGCCTGTTGGACGGTCGCAGCGCCACCACGCACTGGACGTCGGCGAAAACCTTCGCCGCCCGTTATCCGGCGATTCGCCTGGAAGCCGACAAACCCATCGTCGACGACGGCGACTTGATCACCACCGCCGGCCTCATGGCCTGGTCCGAATTGGGCCTGCGCCTGGTGGACCGTTTGCTCGGCCCGAGCATCGCTGCCAGCACCGCGCGTTTCCTGGTGATCGAACACAGTGACAGCGCCAGTGAGTGCGGCAGTAACTTTGCGCCGATCCTTGCCCATGGCGACGCTGCGATTCTCAAGGTGCAACATTGGCTGCAGGCCAGCGGTGCGGTGGATGTTTCGTTGGCTGCCATGGCGCAGGAGGCGGGACTTGAGGAACGCACCTTCCTGCGACGGTTTCGCGCCGCCACCGGTTTGAAACCCACCGAATATTGCCAGCACCTGCGTGTCGGCAAGGCGCGGCAGATGCTCGAGTTCACCAACGGCACCATTGATCACATCGCCTGGACCGTGGGTTACCAGGATCCCGGCGCCTTCCGCGCCACCTTCAAGAAAATCACCGGGCTGGCGCCAAGCGACTACCGCAGCCGTTTCGGCGTAACCCCAACCAAGGCCCAAGCCTGAATCGTGCAGAAAACCGCGACACCGGGATCACATCGTGCAGAATAAAACAGGCCAAGTGCTATCGCTTTTCCCGCAACTGATTGATTCCCCGCGCGTTTAGACAAACGCCGCCTTGGCTTGATCCCTGCTACCGTTTCCTTACACACATGGCAGCAGAGCCAAGGGGGACGCATGACCCCGACAAATCGCAAAAAAATCGTGGTGGCGCATTCAATCCGTCCGCAAGCGCCATTGCACGAAGTGGAGACCAACCGCGCCCTGGCCCGTTGGCTGGCGCACGTCCTCGGGCTCAAATATGGCGGCAGCTATAACCCTGAGCTGCACAGTGGGCGCGAGCTCTACCTGTTACCCACTCAGACGCTGGTCGGTGCGGCCCAGGCGCGGCAATTCGGCGTCAAAGGCCCTGAGGATCTGTGGGGCGGCTACGTCGATCACGATTTCATCTGCACCAAGGCCATCAGCCACGGTTTGCTGAATAAAAACGCGGTTGCGCCCGAAGGCTGGTCGCCGCTGTTTTCCGAGCGCATCCGCAATGTGGTGCTGGATGGGTTGAGTGTGCACGCCCTGGCAGATGCGCGGCCGGCGGCGACCCATTTGCTGTACACCGGCCCGATCCGTCTCAAGCCCGTGCATGCCTGCGCCGGTCGCGGCCAGGAAGTGATCCGCAGCCTCGACGAGTTCGATGCCATCCTCGCGCGCCCTGATGCGGCGCAATTGTTCAGCGACGGCGTGGTGCTGGAGCAGGACCTGAGTGACGTGGTCACCCACAGTGTCGGCCAGAGCTTTATCGGCGATCACGTCATCAGCTACTGCGGCGATCAATACCTGACCCGGGACGGGCAGGGCGAAGAGGTCTATGGTGGTTCCAACCTGTTGGTGGTCCAGGGCTACTACGAAGACCTGCTCAAGCTCGACCTGCCCGCTGACGTGCGCCTGGCCATCCAGCAAGCGCAGGTCTTCGATAACGCGGCGGATGAGGCCTATCCCGGGTTCTACGCTTCGCGGCGCAATTACGATATCGCCCAGGGCCTGGACAGCGACGGCCAACGCCGCAGCGGCGTGCTCGAGCAATCCTGGCGCATGGGCGGGGCCAGCAGCGCGGAAGTCGCGGCGCTGCAAAGCTTCGTCAACAATCCCGGGCTGCGGGCGATTTATGTCTCGTCGGTAGAAACCTACGTCGACCAGCCACTGCCGGCTGACGCGATCGAGGTGTACCGGGGCCCGGCAGAAAACAGCGACTTTCTTCTCAAGTACGTGACGGTCAAATCCTATGACGGCTAGAAGCGAAACCATTGCCATTGATATCGACGACGAACAGATGAGCGGGACCTTCCTCAGTCCCAAATCGAAAGTACCGGGGGTGTTGTTTGTGCACGGCTGGGGCGGGAGCCAGGAGCGTGACCTGGAACGCGCCAAGGGTATCGCCGGGCTCGGTTGTGTATGCCTTACATTCGACCTGCGGGGCCATGCCGGCAACGGCATTCCGTTATCCCGCGTCACCCGCGAAGACAACCTGCGCGACCTGCTCGCGGCCTACGACCGCCTGTTGTCACACCCGGCCATCGACACCTCGGCGGTGGCGGTGGTGGGCACCAGCTACGGCGGTTACCTGGCCGCCATCCTCACGTCACTGCGCCCCGTGCGCTGGCTGGCTTTGCGGGTGCCGGCGCTGTACCGCGACCAGGAATGGCTCAAGCCCAAGCGCGACCTCGATAAAGCCGACCTGATGGATTATCGCGGCACCTTTGTGCACGCCGAAACCAATCGCGCCCTGCATGCTTGCGCGGCGTTTACCGGTGATGTGTTGATCGTGGAGTCGGAGACCGACGACCACGTGCCCCACGCCACCATCATGAGCTACCGCGCCGCCTGCCAGCAGACGCATTCGCTGACTCACCGGATTATCGACGGTGCGGATCATTCCCTGAGTGATCCGGTTTCCCAGCAGGCCTACACCTCGATCCTGGTGGACTGGATTACCGAGATGGTGGTGGGCGAGCGCTTGAGCATCATCCAGTCGTAGGCGTTTTCTTCACGCGCAATGCCTTGGCCTTGGCTTCGACCGCGAGGTACATCACCAGGGCCACCAGCAGCGGCAGGATGAAGTAGATTGCGCGGTAGGCGATCAGCCCCGCGAGCAGACTGCCGCGGGACGCTTCGTGCTGCAGCAAGGCAATGAAGACAGCCTCCAGCACACCCAGCCCCGCCGGGATGTGTGTGACCACTCCGGCAATGCTGCTGATCAGCAACACCCCGAGCACCACGGGGTAATCCAGCTGCTTGGGCAGCAGGGTAAAAATCACTGCTGCCATCAGCGACCAGTTCAGCGCGCCGAGCGCCAACTGCAACACTGCCATGCGCAGCGACGGCAGGCTGATTTCAATCCCGCGTATCGACCATGCGCGCTTTTTCGACAAGCGACAGGCCAGCAGGTAACCCAGGCTCGCCAGTACCAACAGCACGCCGACGCCTTGCAACGCACCGCTGCTGAGCTTCCACCCCGGCGGCAATGTCACCAGCCCGCTGCTGAATACCGCGCCGGCGATCGCCATGTAGCCGAACCAGTTGGTGGCCAGGCTCAAGCCGAGGATCTTCGCGATGTTCCCGTTGCTCACCCCGAGTCGGGAATACAACCGATAGCGCATGGCGATGCCACCTACCCACGCGCTCAGGTTGAGGTTGAACGCATAGCTGATGATGCCCACCGGCAAAATCTGCTTCCAGCCCAACGGCTGGCGGATGTAGGTGCGGCCGATCAGGTCGAAGCACGAATACACCAGGAAACTGCACAGGGTCAGCGCACCCGCGATGAGCAGCGTGCGCAGCTTGAAGTCGCCCAGGGTGTCGAGCACTTCGCTCCAGTCGATACGCCGGGCGAGCAGGGTGAACAACACGATCAGCACCAGGAAAAACACCACCGTCAGCGGTTTTTTCCAGCGTTTCAAGAAGCCGGGGCGAGCGCTTTCTTCAGCGATGCGAGCTTGGGTCATGATCCGCACGCTCCTCAAGAACGAAGGGTTTCAACCTCGGCTTGTGGGCCGGCAACCAGCCGGTCCACGACGGAAAATGCCGCAGCACATGGAACACCACGAAACCCACGGTCACCCGCCAGAACCAGCCGCGAGGCGCGCGGTTTTCCGGCATGGTCTTGCAGTGGTTCTGGCTCAGATATCCCAGGCGCTCGAACAACTGCTGGTTGAAGCCACGATCACGAACCAGCACATTCGCCTCCAGGTTCAGTGACAGGCTCAGCGGGTCGAGATTGCTCGAACCCACCGTGCTCCACTCTTCATCCACCAGCGCCACCTTGCCGTGCAACGGACGCTGGCAGTACTCGTGGATCACCACGCCCTCCTTGAGCAAATAGTCATAGAGCATGCGTGCCGCCAGCTTGGCCAGCAGCACATCCGGCTGGCCCTGCATGATCAACTGCACGTGCACGCCGCGCCGCGCGGCATTACGAATTTCCCGCAGCAGGCGGTAGCCGGGAAAGAAATAGGCGTTGGCGATCACCACCCGCCGCTCGGCCTTGCGCAGGGCGTGCAGGTAGGCCTCTTCGATATCGGTACGGTGTTGCAGATTGTCCCGGTAGATCAGCCGTACCAGGCCATCGCCTTCGCCGGCAGCCCATGGCGACGGGCGTTGCTCG
>NZ_JACARK010001663.1:0-479 GCF_013386655.1 Pseudomonas sp. K5002
CCGCGAACACCTGCAAAGTGCCGCCGACCTTGCCTGCGCCGCCAACCTGGCCAAGTGGCAGGCCCTTCCCGCGCCCATGGGTCACCCCAACCGTGAAACCCGCCCGAGCCGGGACTTTATCGGCGGTGCCACCGCCCGCAGCCAGTTCCCCCAGGATGAATGGCGGCGCTGCACCCTCGATGCCTTGCGCCGTATCTCACAGGACAGCGGCTTCTACAGCCGGCCGGAAGGCTTGCCGGCCCTGCGCAGTGCAATCGCCGGGCATATCGCATTTTCCCGTGGGGTCAGGTGCAGCGAAGACGACATCGTAGTCACCAACGGCGCCCAGCAGGCGCTTGACCTGATCGCCCGCGTGGTGCTGGAACCGGGCACCGTCGTCGCCATGGAAGACCCCGGCTACACCCCGGTGCGACTGATGTTCGACGCCATGGGGGCGACCGTGGTGTGCGTGCCGGTGGACGAACACGGCCTGCGGGTCG
>NZ_JACARK010001664.1:0-502 GCF_013386655.1 Pseudomonas sp. K5002
ACCCTGGCGCTGATGCCGTGCGATATCAGCAAGGCCGAGCGTGGCTATCGCCTGTTCGACGCCAACAGCTACTCCCTGAGCCTGCCGGCACCGCTGCTGCACGCCGAAATGCCGCTGGACGACGCATTTGCTGCCGTCATGTGGCATCTGTTGGGCAGCAGCCAGCGCCTGGCCGAGCAATACCGTTTCAACGGCCACTGGCGTCTGCTGCAGGACTGGGTGGAAAACCTCGGCGAACTGCGGGCCCTGCTCGGCAGCCTCGGCCAGGCCGCACCGCGTCAGTCCACCAGCGAATTGCGCGCCGCACTGGACGCCTTGCTGGAAGACTGGCGTCCGCTGGTCCAGGCCGGTGACGACGATGAAGACATCCGCAAGGCCGCGCCGGAGCAGTTCGCCGAAGAACTGGAAGACGTGCGCTGGGGCTTGTTCTCCCTGACCACTTCCCGCTGGCTGCTGGCCCGCACCTGGGCCGCGGATCGCAACGTGCGTGGCAATCGCCAGG
>NZ_JACARK010001665.1:0-554 GCF_013386655.1 Pseudomonas sp. K5002
TGGTGATCATGGCGCAAGGCCTCGCGCAACACGCCCCATAGCGGGCCGAGTCCGGTGCCCGAGGCCAGCAGCCAGAGCGGCCGCGATTGCCAGTCGGGGTCGTACTGCAAGGCGCCGCCCCGCAATTCGCCCAGGCGCAGGCTGTCACCGGCCTTGAATTGGCGGGCGGCGTCGCTGAATTCGCCGGGCAGGCGGCAATCAATGTGAAATTCGAGAAACGGATCTTCCTGGGGCAGGCTGGCCAATGAATAAGGCCGCGCAACGCTGCCGGCCCACAACACCAGATGCTGCCCCGCCCGGTAGCGCAAGCCGCGTTCGGGTTGCAGCCGCAAGCGCAGTACACTCGGGGTCAACCAATCGACGCTCAGCACCGTCGCCGGCAACCCGTCACGCAGCGGGTCGAAGGCTTCGACCTGCAAGTCACCTGCGACCTGGCACTGGCACGCCAGGCGCCAGCCATCCTGGCGCTGCGCCGGGCTCAGGGCATCCGGCTGGTTGTCCTGGATATCACCCTGGCAACGCACCAGGCAGGCATGGCAGCTGCCGGCGCGGCA
>NZ_JACARK010001666.1:0-665 GCF_013386655.1 Pseudomonas sp. K5002
CAGGTGGCGCACCCACGGTCAGTTCCGCCAACAGTTCATCCTGGCGGCTCCAGGCCTGGCTGCCGCCGCCGTCGGCGCCCACTGCGAGGTCGGCGATCAGGCCGACACCCATGCCGCTGCCGCGCGCCGCTTGTTGCGCGCGTTCCAGGCACCGAGCAATCAGCCATTGGCTGAAGGCGTAGAAGCCGATTTCGTCCCGATTGGCTTCGGCAAACTGCACCAGGGCCGGGCTTTGCGGGCTGTGCCAGTCCTCTGGCCAGTGGCGCCAGTCGAGGCTCTCGCCGTTGGCCGCGCGTTCGGCTTGTACGGCTTCGAAGCGGCAGTGGTTTTCCAGGGCTTCACCGCCAGCCTGGCGGAAGCTCAGGAAGTCGGCATGTTGCGGGTGGTCGCCCTGGCGGAAGTCGTCATACAGGGTGCGCAGCAGGCGCTGCTTGGCTTTGGCCGCGGCCGGCCAGTCGATCAGGCTTTGTTGCTCAAGGTCATTCAATTCGTCGGCCAGCCCGCTGGCTTCGATGGCGGTTTGCACCGCACGTTCGCCGAGGATGCAGCCGGGGGAGGCGTACAAACTGTTGAGGAACAGGCGGCTGGACGGGGAATAGGGGCTGAAGCGCTCGGTGTCGGCGCTGAACATCGCGTGCATCGGGCTGATGGCCAGGGCGTCGGCG
>NZ_JACARK010001667.1:0-368 GCF_013386655.1 Pseudomonas sp. K5002
GCCGTGGCGGCAATCAGCTCGCCGGCAAGGCGCAGCTGGACGCGACCAAGCGTACCCAGGCGGGTAATGCGCCGTCGCAGACCAATACCAAGGACAATTTGAGCCTGGTCTCGGCCGAAGCGGCCAGGAAGGGCGGGAAGGGCGCGGCGGGCGACAGCCGGGCCTTGAACAACAAGCTGGCGGTGACCCAGGAAAGCCTGGATTCGACCCGTCGCGAGAATGAAGAACTGAAAAGCCGCATGGCTGACCTGCAAAGTCAGCTGGACAAGCTGCAGCGGCTGATCGAGCTCAAGAATAACCAGCTGGCCAAGTTGCAGACCCCGGGTGGCGCTGCGGCGCAGCCTGCTGCAACGGCGGCGATGCCGGCC
>NZ_JACARK010001668.1:0-258 GCF_013386655.1 Pseudomonas sp. K5002
GTTGTTGATCACCGCGAAACGTCGCTCATGGCTGAACTGGCGCAGGCGATCACCGCCGATCAACAGGGTGCGCAGGCTTGGGTGCTCAAGGTCCTGGCTGAACGCGTACTCGGCCACCGGGGTGGGCAGGAAGCTCACGTCCAGCGGCTGGGCCAGCCACCAGGCCAGCAGTTCGTCGATGTTTTCATTGCCGACATGGGCCGGTGGCAGGTGCAAGGTCGCCCCCACGCACAATGCCGGCCAGACTTCCCAGGCCAT
>NZ_JACARK010001668.1:440-672 GCF_013386655.1 Pseudomonas sp. K5002
AGATCACATAGGCGAGGTTCGCCGGGGTCAGGCTGGCGACGTGGGGATTGGTGCCGTCGGGATAGGCGCCATGCAGATCGACGATGGCGATATCACCG
This sequence comes from Pseudomonas sp. K5002, assembly GCF_013386655.1. Classification (NCBI taxonomy): domain Bacteria; kingdom Pseudomonadati; phylum Pseudomonadota; class Gammaproteobacteria; order Pseudomonadales; family Pseudomonadaceae; genus Pseudomonas; species Pseudomonas sp. K5002. The sequence continues at coordinate 539 of NZ_JACARK010001668.1, forward strand.
AGCACGCCACGGGTGCTCTCTTCGGCCAGGACCGCGACCGGTGCGCTGTCTTGCAGCAGGTAAGCGATGCGCTCGGCCGGATAGGCCGGGTCTACCGGGACGTAGGCCGCGCCCGCCTTGAGAATCGCCAGCAG
>NZ_JACARK010001669.1:0-640 GCF_013386655.1 Pseudomonas sp. K5002
ACCTGGGTGAGCGCACGGTGCACGCAGCGCTGATGGCCACCCACGCAAGCCTGACCCGGTTGCTCAGTCACGAACATGCGCCACTGGCCCTGGCCCAGCGTTGCAGCGGGCTGCCGGCCAATACGCCGCTGTTCAGCGTGCTGTTCAACTATCGCCACAGCGCCCCGCACGCTGGCGGCGTAGCCGAGGCGTGGCAGGGCATGCAGGTGCTCAAGGCCGAGGAACGTACCAACTTTGCGCTGTCCCTGAGTGTCGATGACCTGGGCGACGGGTTTGGCTTTGACGCCATGGGGCAGGGCGCGCCACGCCTCTGCGAGTACCTGCATGTTGCCCTGGAGCAACTGGTGCAGGCCCTGGAACAGAATGCAGGGGGCTCAATCAGCCAACTGTCGATTCTGCCGGCGGCGGAGCGTGAAAAACTGCGGATGGAATTCAACGCCACCCAGCGCGAATTCCCTCACGAACATACGGTGCAGCGTTTGTTCGAAGCCCAGGCGCAGGCACGCCCGGGTGCTATCGCAGTGGTGCATGGTGAACACACCCTGAGTTACGGCGCGCTGAACACCCGCGCCAACCAGTTGGCGCACCACCTGCGCAACCTGGGCGTGCAGCCCGGCGACCATGTGGCGATCCTGTTGCC
>NZ_JACARK010001670.1:0-316 GCF_013386655.1 Pseudomonas sp. K5002
GCTGTACCTGCAACGCAAGGACGGCGAGCGCCTGGACTGGCTGGCGGTGTTGTTCCCGGCGCTGTTGCTGATCGCCCTGGTGACCAGCCTGCTGCTGACGTTGCTGGCGCCATGGCTGGTGCAACTGCTCGGCCCGGGGCTGGCGGCGACGGCCACCAGCCTCGCCAGCAGCAACTTGCAGATTCTCGCCTGGAGTGTGCCGGGGCTGATGCTGCATGCGCTGTTCAGTATTCCGCTGCAGGCCAGCGAGCGCTTTGTGGTCGCGGGGCTCGGCTCGTTGCTGTTCAACCTGCCGCCGGTGACCTACCTCGCCCTC
>NZ_JACARK010001671.1:0-315 GCF_013386655.1 Pseudomonas sp. K5002
CGGGCTGAATCAGCCCGCGCTTGAGCAACTGCCTGGGCAACGGCCGGGCCACGCGCCGCCAGTCATATTCAATCCCGCTGGAGTTGATCAGCGCTGCCCCCGACACCTGCACCACATCCTGCTCTCCACGATGACGCAGGCGGATCGTCACCTCACCTTGCGAAGGCACCAGCCCCTTGTACGAAGCCGCCCGGATCCGCAGCCGCCCTTCCCCATGCAACCGCGCCACCAACTCGGCACTCAACGGCGGCGAACGGTGGTGGTGGCTTTCCCACCAGGGCCGCACATGCCGCACGAACTGACGTTTCTCGCCCT
>NZ_JACARK010000173.1:0-8606 GCF_013386655.1 Pseudomonas sp. K5002
GCGGCCCCACCCCCGCTCCCACATTTTGATCGCGTACGATCTTTACAGCGCGAACGGCAGCGGGGTCTTGACCTGCTGGCGTTGCGCCAGGCGCACCTGAAACTCGCGCGGGTCGTGAATCAGCACGTCCTGCCCGGCGAACGATTCCGCCGCAATCAGGCGTGACAGCCAGAACCGCACACAGGCCACACGCAGCATGGTCGGCCACAGCTCCGCTTCCTTGGCGGTAAACGGTCGCAAGCCCGCATAAGCCCCCAGCAACGCCCGCGCCCGTTGGCCGTCGATCACGCCGTCGGCGTCCGAGCACCAGTCGTTCAGGGCGATCGCCACGTCGTACAGCATCGGCCCCGAGCAGGCGTTGTAGAAGTCGATCAGCCCGGTCAGGTGCGTGCCTTCGAACATCGCGTTGTCGCGAAACAGGTCGGCGTGGATGTTTGCCCGGGGCAGCGCGAGGATCTGCGCCTTGTGCGCCTCGATCTCATCCAGCGCCGCTTGCAACAGGCCGCGTTGTTCCGCGTCGAGGTGCGAAATCAGTTGCGCGCCTTCGCTGAGCATCCAGTCCAGCCCGCGATCGGTCTTGCGTTCCAGCACCTTCTCGCCTTGGGTGGCCAGGTGCAGGTGCCCGAGCAATTCGCCCACTTGCACGCAATGCTGGGCGTTGGCGTCCTTGATGTGCTTGCCCGCCAGGCGCGGTTGCAGCAGCGCCGGTTTGCCCGCCAACTCGCGCAAGGCCACGCCGTCGGTGGTACGCAGGGCGTAAGGCACTGGCAAATCAGCGTCGTGGAGCACGTCCAGCAGTTCGATGAAGAACGGCATTTCCTGCACGGGGCCGCGTTCGACCAGGGTCAGGACAAATTCGCCCTGTTCCAGGCTGATGAAGAAATTGGTGTTTTCACTACCAGCGGCAATCCCCTGGAAATCAAGCAGGCGGCCGAGCCCGTAAGGGGCAAGAAAGGTTTCCAGCTCGGGCCGAGCCAGGGGGGTGAACACAGACATGGTTAAAACTGCCGTTACGGGCGCTGCGGGGAGCAGCGCCGATTAAAGTTAAGAAATCATTTCCATTCGAAGATCTTCCATGACGGGATCAGCATATCCGGCTGGTCAGAGCGGATGAAGTTCGCATCGGTTCCGTCCGCGCGCACCAGGAAGTAAGGCGGAAAGCCTTTCTGGGTCACCTTGATCGCGTACAGGAAACCATTCTGGCGGTATTCCTGAATGGTCTTGTCGCCTTCCGTGCGAATGGTGACTTCCGGGTCGCCCGAAGGGGCAGTATCTGCCGCTATGGCCACCATCGGAGTGAGTGCAATCAAGCCGGTCAACAACAGGCGATTTACTGTACGCATGATAACCTTGTCCCTTTGTCGTCATTGGTCCGGCTATTCTAGCGCCTGACCCGCCGAAAAGGTTGATCCTGCTCATGAGCCAAGCCCCCCTCGTCCTGGTGGACGGTTCTTCTTACCTGTACCGCGCCTTTCACGCGCTGCCGCCGCTCACCACTTCCAAAGGCCTGCCTACCGGCGCGGTCAAGGGCGTGTTGAACATGCTCAAAAGCCTGCGCAAGCAATACCCGAACAGTCCGTTCGCGGTGGTGTTCGACGCCAAGGGCGGGACATTTCGCGATGAGCTGTACGCCGAATACAAGGCCAACCGCGCGAGCATGCCCGATGACATGCGCGTGCAGATCGAGCCGCTGCACCAGAGCGTGATCGCCCTGGGCTTCCCGCTGCTGTGCGTCGAAGGCGTCGAAGCGGACGACGTGATCGGCACCCTGGCCCGCAGCAGCGCGGCCGCCGACCGTCCGGTGGTGATTTCCACCGGCGACAAGGACATGGCGCAGCTGGTCGACGGGCACATTACCTTGGTCAACACCATGACCGGTAGCGCCATGGACGTTGAGGGCGTGAAGGAGAAATTCGGTGTCGCTCCCGAGCAGATCATCGATTACCTGGCGTTGATGGGCGATTCGTCCGACAACATCCCGGGCGTTCCGGGCATTGGTCCGAAGACGGCTTCCGGCCTGTTGGTAGGCGTCAACGGCGGCTTGAAGGAGCTCTACGAGCAGCTCGATATCGTGCCGACCTTGCCGATTCGTGGTGCCAAGACCCTGGTCGCCAAACTGGAAGAGCATAAGGCGAGTGCGTTCCTGTCCTACGAGCTGGCGACGATCAAGATCGACGTGCCGCTGGACGTGGGCCTGGATGATTTGCACCTGATCGAGCCGGATCGCGAGAAGCTGCTGGAGCTGTATACGCTGCTGGAGTTCAAGAGCTGGATTGACGAGATTCAACGCGATGCCAAGCGCGTCGAGTTGAGCGCTGCTCCTTCGGCCGCGGTCGCCGAGGAAGCGGTTGAGGTGGTCGCGCCGGTTTCTGTGGAGCCGGTGTACGAAACCATCCTCACCCAGGCCCAGTTCGATGTCTGGCTGAAGAAGCTCAACGACGCCAAGCTGTTCGCCTTTGATACCGAGACCACCGGGATCGACGCCCAGAAAGCGCAACTGGTGGGTGTGTCGTTTGCCGTGCAGGCCCATGAAGCAGCCTACATTCCGCTGACCCACTCCTACATCGGCGCGCCGGAACAGCTGGATCGGGACACCGTGCTGCTGGCCCTGAAGCCGTTGCTCGAAGACCCGGAAAAACTCAAGGTCGGCCAGCACGCCAAGTTCGACATGAACATCCTGGCCAACTGCGCCATCGGTGGTGACCCGGCACACGGCATCACCGTGCGCGGCATTGCCTTCGACACCATGCTTGAATCCTATGTGCTGAACTCCGTGGCGACGCGCCACGACATGGACAGCCTGGCGAAGAAGTACCTGGACCACGACACCGTCAGCTTCCAGGACATCGCCGGCAAAGGCGCCAAGCAGCTGACCTTTGACCAGATTGCCCTGGAGCAAGCCGGCCCTTACGCGGCGGAAGACGCGGATGTGACCCTGCGTTTGCACCAGGAACTGCACAAGCAGCTTGCCGCTATTCCTACCCTGGCCAGCGTATTGTCCGACATCGAGATGCCGCTGGTGCCCGTGCTGGCGCGCATTGAGCGTCAGGGCGCCCTGGTGGATGCCGCCTTGCTGGGCATCCAGAGCATCGAGCTGGGCAACAAGATGGTCGACCTCGAGCGCCAGGCGTATGAAATCGCCGGCGAGGAATTCAACCTGGGCTCGCCCAAGCAGTTGGGTGCGATTCTCTACGAGAAACTCGGGTTGCCGGTGTTGAAGAAGACCGGCAAGGGCCAGGCCTCGACGGCCGAGGAAGTCTTGGCCAAATTGGCTGAAGATGACTACCCACTGCCGAAAGTGCTGATGCAGTACCGCAGCATGAGCAAGTTGAAAAGCACCTACACCGACCGTTTGCCGGAGCAGATCAACCCGCGCACCGGTCGCGTGCACACTTCCTATCACCAGGCCGTAGCAGCAACCGGGCGCCTGTCCTCCAGCGATCCAAACCTGCAGAACATTCCGGTGCGTACCGCTGAAGGCCGGCGTATCCGCCAGGCATTTGTCGCGCCCAAGGGCTACAAGCTGCTGGCGGCGGACTACTCGCAGATCGAGCTGCGCATCATGGCGCATTTATCGAAGGACGAAGGCTTGCTGAATGCGTTCCGCGACGACCTGGACGTGCACACCGCCACGGCGGCCGAGGTGTTCAAGGTTGAGTTGGCTGAGGTCACGTCCAATCAGCGTCGCAGTGCCAAGGCGATCAACTTTGGCCTGATCTACGGCATGGGCGCCCAGAAGCTGGGCAAGGACATCGGCGTCGACACCAAGACCGCCAAGGCTTATATCGATGTGTACTTCGCCCGTTACCCGGGGGTGCGCGAGTACATGGAGCGCACCCGTGCCCAGGCGGCTGATCAGGGTTATGTGGAAACCCTTTTCGGGCGCCGCCTGTACCTGCCGGAGATCAATTCCAACAAGCCTCAGGAGCGTGCTGGCGCCGAGCGTACGGCAATCAACGCGCCGATGCAGGGCACTGCGGCCGATATCATCAAGAAGGCCATGGTCAAGGTCGACAACTGGCTGACGGACTCGGGCCTGGACGCCAAGGTCATCCTTCAAGTGCACGATGAATTGGTGCTGGAGGTACGTGAGGACCTGGTAGCTGAAGTCAGCGCGAGGATTCGTGAACACATGAGCGAGGCGGCAAAGCTGGATGTGCCGCTGGTGGTAGACGTCGGCGTGGGCGACAACTGGGACGAAGCGCACTAAACCTGGGGCCTGGGCCGCGGCATCATGCCGCGGCAGCGCTTTAGATCGGAAAACGCGGCGGGTTATTTCCAATAGTTTTTTGAACGTGCCGGAACTTAACCCGTGAATTTCTACTCAGAGTTACTGAATGGGTGGTGAAGCCCTTCAATGCTCCTATGTTGTGTTAAGTGTTGGCAGATATCTGGACCCCGCCCTAGCGGTCCGGAACTTGGACCCCGAACTTCCCCTCCCCATACGAAGTCCGGGGTTTTTTTTGCCCCGAGTTTTTACTCGGCGGCTTCCGAACCCTTGTCAGCCAGTTCCATCCAACCTGCCAATACAGTGTAGGCATCTTCCAGGCCCATGCGTTTTGGCGCCGAGAACAACTGGATAGTCACCGCATCACCCCAACCCTTTCGGATTTCTGCCTGCACTTTGAGCAGGGTGTTTTTCGCTGCGCCGTAGGTCAGTTTGTCGGCCTTGGTCAGCAGGACGTGCATCGGCATGCCGCTGGCGACGGCCCAATCGAGCATCAACAGGTCGAAGTCGGTCATTGGATGACGGATGTCCATCATCAGAATCAAACCCTTCAAACTCTCTCGGCCACCCAGATACGCTTCGAGGTGACGCTGCCAGTGCAGCTTCAGCGGGATAGGTACTTTTGCATAACCGTAGCCCGGCAGGTCGACCAGACGCCGATCATCGTCTAGCTTGAAGAAGTTGAGGAGCTGTGTGCGCCCCGGGGTTTTCGAGGTGCGGGCCAGGCTGGCGTGGGTCAGGGTGTTCAGCGCGCTGGATTTGCCGGCGTTGGAACGGCCGGCGAATGCGACTTCGAAGCCTTCGTCATCGGGGCATTGGTCGACTTTGGCGGCGCTGAGCATGAAGGTGGACTGTTGGCACAGGCCGAGGATGGGATTCTTGAGTTGCATGAGTTTTCCGATGTGGGCGGTGCCGGGAATAGGTGCGGCAAGCGGTGTCGTTTCCGTTTCAGTAGCGCCAGTATATAATGCCGCAGATTTTGTGTGTGCTTTGTCCCAGCGAAGGATGAAGTTCACGGGAGCGATAGACCTTTATTGCGCATTAGAACGCAAAACGCTCTCAAACCCTGAAAAGGTCGATGTATGACCAAGTGGCTGCTGGCCTTCGGATTCTTGATGCCACTTTACAGTGCGCAGGCTACACAGGAACCGGAGGCTGTGTACAACCGCTTTTGCGGGGCCTGCCATGCTGGACAGCTGCCCAACGCCCCTGGACGGGGTGACCAGGCAGCCTGGAAGCCAAGATTGGCTCAAGGTATGGACACGCTGGTGCAACACGTGACCCAGGGTTTCAAGGCGATGCCGCCGCGTGGTTTGTGCATGGACTGCAGTACCGAGGATTACCATGCCGTCATTCAGTTGATGGTGAGTGAACCCGGTCCATAACTCTTTAACCCTTAGCCGTAGTTGGATTAGCTGATGAACAAACTGATCGTGAGTCTGCTGTTGACCCTGGGCATCACCGGTGTTGCCCATGCCGCAGGCGACGCCACTGCTGGCCAGGCGAAAGCCGCCGTATGTGGTGCTTGCCATGGACCGGACGGTAATAGCCCGGCGCCTAACTTTCCAAAACTGGCCGGCCAGGGTGAGCGTTACCTGACCAAGCAGATGCACGACATCAAGGACGGCAAGCGTACGGTCCTGGAAATGACCGGCTTGTTGACCAACCTCAGCGATCAGGACCTGGCGGATATCGCGGCGTATTTTGCCAGCCAGAAAGGCAGTGTGGGAGCTGCTGATCCGAAACTGGTGGCCCGCGGTGAAGAATTGTTCCGCGGCGGCAACCTGGAAAAAGGCATGCCTTCCTGCCTCGGCTGCCACTCGCCTAACGGCGCAGGCCTTGCTGCCGCTGGCTTCCCGCACTTGAGCGGCCAGCATGCCCAGTACATCGGCAAACAGCTGACGGACTTCCGCGAAGGCAATCGCACCAACGACGGCGATACCAAGATCATGCAGAGCATCGCCGCGAAACTCAGCAACAAGGACATCGAAGCCGTGTCCCAATACATCCAGGGCCTGCACTAAGTGCCCCGGCTACGTTAACGCTCGATTAATCCGTCGATGCAAGCATAAAAAGGGTGGCCCAGGCTGCCCTTTTTTGTGGCCGGTGCCGTTACACTAACGAACTCATGCCCGCGTAGACCTGTCACAACAAAGGTCGCGTGAGGCGACTTTATTTGTCCAGGAGTAAAGCATGCGTAATCTGATCCTCAGCGCCGCTCTCGTCACTGCCAGCCTTTTCGGCATGACCGCACAAGCTGCCGATAATGTGCCGCTTGAAGCCGGTAAAACCTACGTTGAGCTGGCCAATCCTGTGCCGGTTTCCGTACCGGGCAAGATCGAAGTGGTGGAGCTGTTCTGGTATGGCTGCCCGCATTGCTACGCTTTTGAGCCAGTCATCAATCCGTGGGTCGATAAGCTGCCTCAGGACGTGAACTTCAAACGTATTCCTGCCCTGTTCGGCGGCCCATGGGACGCCCACGGCCAGCTGTTCATTACCCTGGACACCATGGGTGTAGAACACAAGGTTCACGCGGCTGTCTTCAATGCCATCCAGAAAGAAGGCAAGCGCCTTGTGAAGCCTGAAGACATGGCCGATTTCGTCGCCACCCAAGGCGTCGACAAAACCAAGTTCCTGGAGACATTCAACTCGTTCGCTGTGAAGGGCAAGATGGCCCAATACAAGGAACTGGCCCAGAAATACGGCGTGCAAGGCGTACCGACGCTGATCGTCAACGGCAAATACCGCTTTGACATCGGCAGTGCCGGCGGCGAAGAGCAGGCGCTGAACGTGGCCGACCAATTGATCGCCAAAGAGCGCGCAGCCAAGTAAGGGGCCCGTCATGCGTCGCTGGGGTACTGAACGTGTCGTTGGCCTGCATGACCCGAAGGTCAACGAACATCACCTGGAATCCACGGGCCTGCCGGCTGACAGTCGGTTGCGCCTGCTCAGTTTCAATATCCAGGTGGGTATCAGTACCGAGAAATACCGGCATTACCTGACCCGTGGCTGGCAGCACCTGCTGCCCCACAATGGGCGTGCCGGCAATCTGCAAAAGATCGGCGACCTGCTGGGTGACTTCGACCTGGTAGCCCTGCAGGAGGCCGATGGTGGCAGCCTGCGTTCCGGCTACATCAACCAGGTCGAGCACCTTGCCCAGCTCGGTGCCTTTCCCTACTGGTATCAACAACTCAATCGCAACCTCGGCAAACTCGGCCAGCACAGCAATGGTGTGCTCAGCCGTCTGAAGCCGTGGGCGATCGAGGATCACCCGTTACCCGGTCCAAAAGGCCGCGGGGCGATTCTCGTGAGGTTCGGCGAAGGGCCGGAAGCGTTGGTCGTGGTGATGATGCACCTCGCGTTGGGGGCACGAACCCGCACCCTGCAGTTGGCCTACATCCGCGAGTTGATTGGCAACTACAAACACCAGGTGCTGATGGGGGACATGAACACCCACGCCAGCGACCTGCTACAGAATTCCCCGTTGCGCGACCTTGGGTTGCTGGCGCCGCAAGTCGAAGCCACCTTTCCCAGCTGGCGACCGCAACGTTGTCTTGATCACATCCTGCTCAGCCCGACCCTGACACTCGAAAGTGTGCAGGTACTGGCGCAGCCCATCTCCGATCACCTGCCCGTCGCGGTAGAGATTCGTCTGCCGGGTTCGCTCACGGCTGATGCATTGCCCGCGTTGAGCCCCGGCCCTCGCGGACCCCTTGCATGAGCGACGACGCCCAGCGTTGGAAAGAGAAATACCTTAAAAGCGTCGAGCAACAAGAAAAGCTCGAGCGTCGCTGGGCCGCCCGCCTCGACCTGCTGCGCCGAGGGCTGGTGCGCAGCACCCTGGCGGCAGAAGGGACCGACCGAGCGGTTGACCAATGCATGAAGGAAATGCGCGATGTGGTGCGCACCGACGACATGGACGCCGCCCTCGCTGCATTGCTGCCGCGCCTGGAAAAGGCCGTGCTGGATTCGGAGCAGCGCCGCGAAACCCGGGTTGACCAGATCGGCAGCGCGTTGACGGCCCTGGTCACTCAGTTGCAGAAACTGCCCTTGCCACGGGACGTGAGTCGCCCGCTGAAGGCTTTCGCCAAGCAGCTGGACGGTCGGGTTGGCCAGGCGCGGGAGATCCCGCTGTTGCTGAGTGAGCTGAGCGGCCTGCAGGGGCAGGCGTTGAGTAACCTGGAGCCGGAGGGCGAAACCAGCCGTTCGAGCCCGGGGCTGTTGCAGCGTCTGTTTGGCACCAAGGACGCAATCGACACGCCGGAGGTTGAAGCGCCCACGCCATCCCGCCCGGCTTCTCCGGCGCCTGCTGCGCCAAAGCCCAGGCCGGTGGATGAAGTTGAAGCGCCGGCGCAATCGGCAGAACTGGCCCAGGCGC
>NZ_JACARK010001672.1:0-359 GCF_013386655.1 Pseudomonas sp. K5002
GGCGCAGTTCACGGATGTAGTCGGTGGCGGCGAGCAGGCCGGGGGCGTCTTCGTGTGGCAGGCCGAGCTGTTTGCTGGCAGCCAGGCCAAGGCCGAGGAACACTGCATCGAACTGCTGGTGCAGTTCGCTCAAGGTCAGGTTGTCGCCCAGGCGCTGGCCGTGACGGATCTCGATGCCGCCAATTTGCAGGAGGAAATCCAGTTCCTTTTGCGCGAAGTCATCCACCAGCTTGTACTTGGCGATCCCGTATTCATTCAGGCCGCCGGCTTTTTCCCGGGCTTCGAAAATCACCACGTCATGGCCGTGCAGGGCGCTGCGATGGGCGCAGGACAAACCCGCAGGCCCGGCGCCGACCACC
>NZ_JACARK010001673.1:0-938 GCF_013386655.1 Pseudomonas sp. K5002
GGCGATTCCGCTGGCCGGGTTTATCGCCCAGGTCACCCGCGAATCCCTGGATTTGACCCTCGACCAACCCTTCATCCTGACCGCCCGCACCCGTGGCCTGAGTGACTTCAACGTGCGCTTCAAACACGCGTTGCGCCACGCCGTGTTGCCGGGCATCTCGCTGTCGGGCTGGGCCATCGGCGCGCTGATCAGCGGTGCCGTGGTGATCGAAGTGATTTTTTCCCGCAAGGGCCTCGGCCGCCAGTTGTACCAGGCGGTGCAGGCCCAGGACCTGCCGCTGACCATCGGCATCAGCCTGGTGGTCGCCGCCGGCTACGTGCTCGCCAATATCCTGGTCGACCTGTTGTACCTATGGGTCGACCCTCGCCAACAGGAACTTCCAGCATGAGTGGCCTGACCCTGGAAACACCGCTGCCCGCGCTGCGGATTCAGCGCACCACTCGCACGCTGCGCCTCGGCCCGCTGTTGGCGATTACCTTTCTGTTGCTGGTGATCGTCGCGGCGCTGGTGCCGCAGTTGTTCGCCTACAGCGACCCGCTGGCCATCGTGCCCCGCGATGCGTTTCATTCGCCGAGCCTGGCCCACTGGTTCGGCACCGATCAGTCGGGGCGGGATATTTTTTCGCGGGTGATCCATGGCACCCGCCAGTCGTTGTTCATCGGCCTGGCAGCCACGGCGATTGCGATGACCATCGCCATTGTGCTTGGCCTGTTGGGCGGGCTGGGCGGTACGCGGGTGGACCGCGGCGTGGGTTGGTTGCTGGAAGTGCTGTTTGCGTTTCCGAGCCTGATCCTGGCGCTGTTGTTCGTGGCGATTTTCGGCAGCGGCATCGGCCCGCTGATCGTCGCTACCGGGCTGGGCAGTGCACCGGGTTATGCGCGGATGGTCCGTGGCCAGGTGCTGGCGGTGCGCAACGCGGGCTATATCGAAGCCGCCCG
>NZ_JACARK010001674.1:0-475 GCF_013386655.1 Pseudomonas sp. K5002
CGCCAGCCAGGGCATGGGCATGCGCCTGCTCTCGGTGGCGCCGGGTTGCGCACGACTGGGCATGAGCGTGCGCGCCGACATGATCCAGGGCCACGGCACCTGCCACGGCGGCTACCTGTTTGCGCTGGCGGACTCGGCATTCGCCCTGGCCTGCAACAGCTACAACGACGCCACCGTGGCGCTCGGCTGCAGCATCGACTACATCGCCCCGGCCCACCTGGGCGACACCTTGAGTGCCGATTGCCGCGAGCAAAGCCGCTCGGGTCGCACCGGCAACTACGACGTCCGTATCGAAAACCAACTGGGCCAGCTGATTGCGCTGTTCCATGGCAAATCCTACAAAGTGCGCGGCACGGTGCTGGCGCAGGAGAATCCGAATGAATGACGCCTTGATCATCGACGCAGTCCGCACCCCGATCGGCCGCTACGCCGGCGCCTTGAGCAGCGTGCGCGCCGACGACCTCGGAGCGGTGCC
>NZ_JACARK010001675.1:0-325 GCF_013386655.1 Pseudomonas sp. K5002
GGGCAGGTCAGCCAGCAGGGCGAGGGCCGCCTGGCGCAATGGGCGAATACCCAGGCGGAGTGTTTTCTGCATCCACGGGACAGCTTGCTGACCAGCCTGGAGCTGCCGCAATTGCCCTCCGCCAAGGTCGACGATGCAGTGACCTGTGCGGCCCAGGCACTGATCCTCGGCCCGCTGGAATTGATGCATGTGGCCCACGGCCCACGGGACAGCAGCGGCCTGGTGCAGGTCGGCTGGTTGCCCAAAAGCAGCCTTGAGCACCTGGGCCGGATAACGACCCAGCTGAAAATCAAAGTGCGTGGCCTGTACCCGGCGCCCTACGCGC
>NZ_JACARK010001676.1:0-483 GCF_013386655.1 Pseudomonas sp. K5002
AATGGAAATACTGCCCAGGCCGCTGCGGGTGAAGTGTTCGATTTCAGCCCAGGGCAGTTTGCGTTGCTGATCGCGCCTGGCCGCTTGCAGGCGCGCGGCCTGTGCCAGCTCGTGGGCGGCGCTCAGGGCCTCGGCGTCGTTGCGCAGCACTTTGGCGGGCAACAACAGCGGGGCAACGTCCAGATCACTCTGGGGGGGTGTTTGTGCCAAGTTAGACATCAGCGCCGCTCCTTGGCTGCACGCAATGCCCTGGCGTTACGCACCTGGGTAATTTTGACCATACCTACCTCACATCCGTTGAAAAGATAAAAAAATCAGGAATGTCCGGTGGTCCGGTGCATATACCCTAAGCGTGTTAAATTTTTTAATAAACTAACTTTTAGGAATATGCATAGAAGGTCTGTCACCCCGGTTCACAGGGCGAGCCGGGGCGACGGGGTTGGTAGGCCAGCGGGGCCCTGGCGGGGCTGGTCGGGGCCTGGG